>JAHFIS010000066.1 GCA_023246275.1 Candidatus Uhrbacteria bacterium | reverse complement strand
CGGCTCCGCTCCCGTCGATTTCGTGCGCGGCCGTGGGTCGTATGTCTTCGACAAGAATGGAAAGAAATTCCTCGACTTCCAAACCGGCTGGTGCGTGGGAACCGTCGGGTGGAAGAACGCGGAGATGGCCGAGGCGATCTCGGCGCAGGCTAGGCTCGGGTTCCACGAGCCGCCGTGGTTTCGCGTCGAACGGCACGAGAAGTTCGCGTCGCGCCTCGTCGAGCTCGCGCCGGGAAAGCTCAGCCGCGTGTTCCGCGCCTGCTCCGGGTCCGAGGCCGTCGAGTTCGCCATCAAGGCCGCGCGCGCCGCGACGGGAAAGCCGACGATCGTCTCGATTGACGGGGTGTACCACGGCCACACGTACGGCGCGGCATCGGTCGGCAACGCGGCGGGCAAACGGATGGCGGCATGCGACGGGTTCGTGAAAATGAAAATGCCGAAGTCCGGCATCGGATTTTGCAAGGAGTTCGAACGTCTCGTCGTAGAACGCGGCGACGTGGCGGCGTTCCTGTCCGAGCCGGTATGGACGAACGCCGGATGCGTCATCCCGCCGGACGGATTCTACAAGGAGATCGAGCGCATCTGCCGCAAGCACGGAGTGCTGCTTGTCATGGACGAGGTGGCCACCTGCATGGGACGGTGCGGCAAACTGTTCGCGTCCGAGCTCTGGGGCATCGAGCCCGACATTCTCACGCTCGGCAAGTCGTTCACGGGAGGATACGCGACCATGGCCGCGACGATGGTCACCGAGCGCGTCTTCCAGAAGGCCCGCGGCATCCCCTCGCACCCGACGTTCGGCTGGGCGTTCCAGGACCTGGCCGCCGTCGAAAAGAACGTCGAGATCATCGTCCGCGACCGGCTCGACGAGAACGCCGCGACGGTCGGCGCGTATCTTCTCGATCTCCTCAAGCCGCTCGAATCGCTCAAAAAGGTTCGGGAGGTCCGCGGCGTCGGGATGGTCCTCGCCGTCGAGTTCCGCCTCCCCGTCGCCGTCCTCGTCGCCGCGAAGTGCTACCGCCTCGGCCTGGTCGTCGAATTCACGGACCCAAGCACGCTGTTCCTCAGTCCGATGCTGAACCTGACAAAGTCCGACGCGCGCAAGGGTGCCGAGATCATCCGGGCGGCGTGCGGGTTGAAATAATCCTATGGAATCCTTATTCGGCGCGATGAAAGACTGGCTCGGCATGGAACGCGGGCGCGGGCGCGACCCGTTGTCTGGCGAACGGGCCGTGACGGTCATTACGGAGGCCATCGAAAATCCAGATCCCAAACGCTTCGACCGTGGGACGCGCGGCGAATGTCTGGGGTTCGGCGCTGGAGTCAAGCCCGCGGTTTATCTGGACGGGTTTACGCTCGGAGATCCGATGACCGTGCGGGACAGGTTTGTTCAAGAAGGAATGAACGTCGAGTGCAGCCGCGGAGCGGTCGTCAATGCCGACATGGTCCGCGAACGCGTTCGCAACGAGCCTCGGCTTGCGCGAGACGTCGGATGGAACCCAGACCAGACGGCGATCGAACAGTTCGAGGAGTCCCTGCTCTTCCAAAAAAGGGACCGTGACAACGTGCGCATTGGGTTTATCCTCGGCATCCCTGGATCCGCCATCCGCGGCTTTGACCGGGAACGAAAGGTCCTGGACGAAAAGGGTCTCGTTCTTCCGGGCCAGCTGTTTCACTTCAGCCAGAAAAAACCGGTCGATCCGGGATGGGAGACCTGGGTTGGCGGAATGGAAGACGAGGACAGGGCGTCCCTCCGTCTCATGGCCGAGGAATACGAGATGCTCGACCTGTACGAATCTTCCGTGGATCCGGCGGACGCGGACCGTCTTTCCGCGGAAGCGCACGACGACTTTTTCCGGAAACATGACCAGACGCTGCGAAAAATCTATCGCAACTATACGAATGTCACCGACGAGGAGGCTTCCCTGATGCTGTCCAGACGAAGAAAGGCGATCAACGCTCCGGACGGATCCGAGGTTTACGTGTTCGTCACCTACGGCCCGGAAGGAAGGATCGCGCCGGACGTGAAACGGCTCGAGGCGAAGGTCAAGGACGCGTTCCGACGGGCGGAGCAGATAGACGGGCGGGAGTCCGCGGCCTAATATTCATTTTTTTATGGCCTCAGAATCTGAGATCTCAGCCTTCGAGCGTCTGTCCGCGAACGACCGCGACATTCTCTCACAACCCGAAGTGCGCGGGGTTCTTTCCGGCGTAAAGCCTGCCGCGTTCGAGGACTGGCACGGCACGATCCAGGATCTCCAGGGGATCCGCGACTTCCTAGCGTCCGTCGGAATCGACGCGCTCGTGACGCCGCACATCATCATGAACCGCGAAACCGTCGCGAGGCGAATCGCGGACGAACCCGAACTCGCGCGATTGGCCGGCTGGAAGGACGGGGAAAGCGTCGACTCGCTCGCGGAGCAATTCGAAAGGCTCGGTGCCGCGAGCGAGAACGACGTGCTGCGCGGGTTCCTGGTTGGATTCCCGGCGTCGGCAATCCTTGGATTTCAACGAAAGGAGACGCTGGGGAGACGGGGCGTTCAAACGAATCCGAGCGAATTCTTCAACCCAAAGTTTGCCGATCGAAATCCAAGCGCCGCCGTCGACGACGTAAGCCGGATGCGCCTTGCGGCATTGGCAGCGGAATACGCGTCCCTTCCGAGACTGAGGTGGCAAAGCGGTCCGGACCGCCCCACTGCCGAGGCGGTCGACGCGCTTCTCGACCGTCACCGCGAAGACATTTCCGAGCTGTACCAGCGTCTTTGGAGCCTGTCGGAAACGGACGCGGACGCGCTGGCGTGGAAAAAAAGCGTCGCCGTCAAGGACGCGAACGGAGAGAACCTCTGTGAGTTCTCGACGTTTGGAAAGGACGGCGATCAGGCCCCGGACGTGCTTGCCCTGCAAGAAAAGGCCCGAAGTGTCAGGAGTCATTTTTAGCTAATGTTAGCAATTTTGTTCCCTATCTACCCCCAAAACGCTTGACGGAAACGACAAACTCTGATAGTATTTCTTCTTGTGAGGCCAGACGCTAGCACTGGCAAGGATTCAAAGGTATCCCAAAAGGAACACTGTCACAGGAAAGTCGAAAGATAACACGCAGGAACTAGTAACACTGTTTACAGCCTGAACTGGTCTTCTCCACTTCTGAATCAAAAAGAAATCGTCTCTCCGCTTGTCGGGGAGACGATTTCGTTTTGATGGCGAGAAAAAGAAAAATCCAGACCGCGAAGGCCTGGGAGCTAGGGAGTGGCGGCGAGGAGAGCGCGCTCGACGAATTGTCTCGCGAGACCCATGTCGATGCGATCGTCGCGGCGGATGTGACGAGACGCGACGAGCGACAGCGGGTCGAAGTCGCGGACGACGCGGGTGAACCCGGCGTCGAAGCGTTCCGCCGAGAGGCCTCCGGCGAGGCCGTACGGGACCGACACGCCTGCCTGACGGAGAAATCGCAAGACAAGGACGGCCCGCGCATTGTCGATCGGGGCCCCGCATCCGGCGGCGAGATCGAACATCACGGAGTCCACGACGCCGATCCGCACGTACTCGGCGACCCGTTTTGCCACGCGCATCGGATCCTCGCTCAGGTCCAGGAAGCACTCCTCCGACACCCAGAGTACGAGCCGCACGTTGGGCCACTGGCGGCGGAACTGCACGAGCGTGTCCCGCTTCGGCCAGACGGCGTGAAGGATGAGGACCGAGACGTTCGGGCACGCGGACATCAGGTCGTACAGCTGCTCCGCGAGCGACCGTTCCCAACACGGCGTGAAGTGCACGGCGACGTCCGCGTCACGATCGCGCGACGCGCACAGCTCCGCGAGCGCGTCCTGCGCCGGAAGGAACGGGCGGCTCGCGGCCCCGTGCAGCGTCCACCAATCCGCGTACGTTCCAAGCAGCAGTCGGTGCGACCGCTTCGCGAAGATCGGCGCCAGCTCGGACAGCCGCGAAAGCTCGTCCGGGCGCTGCAGGCCCATCAGTCCGACGAATGAAGAAGCATTCATGTAATCTCCGGCTGGCGTACCCTACGGGCTCCGGAACAATCTGTCAATCCCATGACGGTCGCGACGCGTCACCCGACGATCGCCTCCATCTTTTTCATCTTCCTCACGATATCGCGGTACAGCGCCAGCTGCCCCCTGGCTCGCGCCAGGTTGTGTGCCCGACGGCTCGGGTAGCGCGAGTCGTCCCAGCCGAAATAACTGTCTTCAAAGTAGTCCGCCAGAAAGCGAGAGGCGAGTTCGAGCGTGATCGTGGCGACGGACTTTGGGACGAGCTTGCGCTCTCGGGCCGAGATGAATCCGTCGGCAGCATTCGCATAGCCGTTCCAACCTGCCTTGAAGATGTCGAGCCGGAACGTATTCTTCGCGTCGTCCTCCTGCATCCCGCACCACGACCGGAACATGTCGCCCGTCTCGACAAGGAGCGGGCGGCGGTTGCAGGTGTCGAGGTCGACGACGCCGGATGCGCGGCCCTTCTCGTCGAAGAGAAGATTCGAGATCTTCGGGTCGCCATGGATCGCGCGCAGCGGAAGCGACGCGGGAAGCAGGACCTTGTGCATCTCGCCGGCCAGGAATGCGACGTCCTCCGCCACGTCGTCCAGGAGCGGGCTTTTCCAGTTTTTCTTCACGACCTTCGCGAACGCCGCGAAGATCTTGTCCGTCTCGTGCAGGATCTTCTTTGACTTGAACTCGTACTTCAGCCCAGCGAGCGCCTTGTGAAACCGCCCGAACGTCGCCCCGGCCTCCCGCGCCATCTTCGCGTCCCGGACGGCCGTGAACGTCGCGCCCGGCAGGAACGTCTGCACGCGCCACATCCTCCCTTCCCCGTCCTTCGCGAGGACCTGGAGCTTCTCCGTAACGACCGTCTTCGGCGCCGGGAATTTCTTGTCATTCAGAAACGTCGTCACGACGAAAAAATCCTTCCCAATCGCCGCCGAAGCGAGAATCGGGTGCAAGCGCTGGGCGATGAAGGTTCCGTTCGCGGCCGAAATCTGGTATGTTTGGTGAATCAAACCGACCGAGATCGGCTTTATGGAGCTCACGGCTCCGAAGTCGTACGCGTCGATAATTTCTTTTGGAATCATAGCCTGTGGATTATATCACCCTCGCGCTCTCTGTCATCCTCTTCCTGCTGCTCGTCGTCAACGCCGTCGGGCTCTGGTGGGTCTTCCAACTCCTCATCCCCCTCGTCCACTTCGGCGGCCCATACGTCCCGACGCGCAACGAGCACGTCACGGAGATGCTCCGCGTCGCCAAGCTCA
>JAHFIS010000065.1 GCA_023246275.1 Candidatus Uhrbacteria bacterium | reverse complement strand
GCGAACGACGCGGCGACGCTGTGGAAGGATGGGTGCGAACTGAACGGCCTGCTCTGCATGCAGGTGGATTCGATCACGCCCGTGAGCCATGCCGACGGAGCATGGACGTTCAGCGTCGTGTTTCGGAAGGACGACGGCACGCTGTATTACAAGAACGGCCATAGCGATTTCCCGTTCGTCGTCCGCGCGGGAAACGACGGTCTCTACCTCGTCGAGACGATGCCACCGTACCAGGAATAGGCGCTCGCGAATCAAAAAAGGACGGGGAATCCCGTCCTCAGGTCGTCGGCCGCGGCTTGATCCGGAAGCTGGCATGCCTCACGTCCTCGTCGACGTAAAGCTTGTCGACGATTTGCCAGCCGGAGGCGCTGATGCGCCCGCGCAGTTCCTCGTCGTGGTTCCAGTTCCACTTTTCTCCAGGCTTCAGCAGGCCCGGAGGAACGCGGACGTGGGTCTCGCCGAATCCGTCCGGCCGCGCCATTGCAAGCGTCGGGCGAAGAAACTCGACGAAGCGGTCGACGAGCATCACGGTCTTTTTTTGATCCTCTGCCTGCATGACGGCAACCTCGCTCGGGGTGGGAAACCTGACCATCTGCCTCTCTCCAGGAAGAGACGGAAGGATACCCCGACAAATACGAACCGTCAATAGTTCGCCGATCGTGTCCCGGATCGAGATCCGTCGAACCGGTCCCATCGCTGGGATGCCGCCAGACTCGCCTTCCTTGCGTGTGCCACGACCGGCGCCAGCTCGTCCCAGATGGAATCCGCCTGCGCCTGGCTGCCGAAGGAAAGCACGACCTCGGACACCTTTGCCCGGAGTTGCTCGTCGCTCGCCTTCAATAGCTCCGCGACCTCGGCGCGCAGGGGGGAATTTTCCGGCTGCAGGTGAAACGCGATCGTTCTCAGGTTGCTTCGGTGGCCGCGTTCCTGCGACCGCTGGGAGAAGGCGTCCGCGCTCAGGAATGCCGCGGACTTCTGCGTGGATTCCCAGTTCGAATCAATCCGGGCCTTTTCCTTCAGCCCCTCGGCCCTGCCCATGGCCGGGCTCGCCGCGAGTCCAAGGAGCGACATCAGCTTGTCCCGCGTTCCTTCCGTCGCCAGCGTCGCGAGCGGCTCCCGCGTCGTTTCGGGCATCTCCTCCTTCGGCGGGAGCGCGGCGCGCAATTCCGCCATGCGGTCCGCGAAGGTCGACAGGGAATCCGTGCGCAGCGCGCGCTTCACCAGCTGAAATTGCTCCTGCCCGAGGACGGGCCTGAGACGGTCGAGATGCCTCGACGGAGCGTTTCTGAATTCTTCCACCATGCGGTTCCGAAGATCCCTGAAGAGACCGGCGACGTGGTCCGTCATCAGGTTGGCGGCGCGCGCGGAGTCCTCCATGGCGGAGACGCGGAAATAAATCTCGGCGATGGATTCGGGAGGAGGGTTGCGGGATCCGTCCGCCGCGACGATTTCCTGGAATTTTCTTTCGTACGCGGCGCGCTCGATTTCCTGCGCGTTTGCGAGCCTGAGCACTTCCTGAAGCGCCAGCCAAATTTCCCCGTTCTTTTTTTCCGGGACGAGCTCGAGGAATCTCCTGGTGAGGTCCGCGACGAGGAGGTCGGATACGTGCATGCCCGGGGGAATCGGTCCCTCGAGCCGGGCGCGTAGCATTTCCGCGAACCTGGCGGCGCGGTCGGCTCCCGTTGTCAGTTCCTTAAGATGGACGCGGACGGCATCCGCAAGAACCGTCGCGATCGCCTCGCGGGCCGCGTTCGGGATCACGGCCTCGTCGACGATTTTCGGAAGCTGGGCGGCCGCGTCAAGAAACCGTTCCGTATCGCGGATCGTCGAGACGTCGCGGAGGGCGGCATAGAGCTGCGGTTCCCTCGGCTCCAGCCGGCGTCTCAGGATTTCCCACTGGTTCGGAATGGAACGGAGCTCCGCCCTCATGCTCTCGCGAAGCCCCCTCAGCTGGGAAGCGAGCGAGTCCGTCATCAGGTTCGCGCGCCTGGCGGATTCTTCCATGGCCGCGATGCGGCGGTCGATATCGGCGATTGACTCGGGAGGACCGTTCTGCGCCTGGCTTGCCTTCACGATCTCATTGAAGCTCGATGCGCGCGCTCCGCGTTCCATCGCCTCCCCGGCCGCGGACCTTTGGACGAACCAGAGACGCTGGGTGACACTCTCGGGAGACTCCTCCGGAATCAGCTGCGCGAAGCGGGCGGAAAGGTCCGCGGCGAGCCGGCCCAGGGCGGTCCCCGTCTCCGGAAGCGGCAGGGCGAGCCGTTCGCGCAAAAGCCCGGCGATCCGCTCGTCGCGACCGGTCGGATTCTCGAGGTCCTTCAGGCGCGCGCGGGCCGATTCCGCCAATCGTTACGACGGCCTCGGTCGCCGCGTCCGGGACCACGGAGTTCCTCAGGATTCCGGGGATCTGGATGGCCGCGTCGAGGAAGCGTTCCACGTCCCGCTCGCTCGCGATCTCCTGGATGATGGAGTAGAGCTCGGGTTCCCTCTTTTCCAGGTCTCGTTTCAGGATGTTCCATTGGTTGGGTAGCGAACGAAGCTCCTTCGTAAGCCTGTCGCGGAGCTCGGAGATTTTCTCGTCCAGATAGCCCGCGGGAAAATGCTCGCGCTTCGCCGCGATCCGCACGCGTTCGAGCGCCTCCTCGATGAGCTCCCCCTTCTCCAACGCCTCGAGTCCGTCGAGGTGGAGGGCGACGCATTCGGAAAATTTCTCGTTGAGCGCCTTCCGCAGGATCTTGTCTATCTTCGACTTCACGTCCGGGCGGGACGCGAGCTCGGTCATGCGGCGCTCCACGCTGTCGACCGTTTCCTCCGGGTTGTGCGCGGCGACTCCCTCCGCGAACTCGCGGATCTCCTTCTTCAGCGACTCTCCGTCGACGTTCTCGAGCGGGCCGCTCGCGGCAAGCCTGTATTGCTCAAGGAACGCCCCGAGCATAACGTTCTCGCGGTTCTTCGTGTCCTGGACCGCCGCGGCAATCCTCGCGGCCTCCGCGTCCTTTTCGTCGGAGATCCTTTTCGCCTAGGCGGACTGGGCGTTTCGCGTCAGTCCGACGAGCTTGTCGACGCTTGGTTTTCCGCGCATAGGAATGTCGTTACGATATTGTCGCCAGTATATCATAAAAATTCGGCCCAGAGCTCTGGGCCGGTTTGCGTTTCAGGCCGCGATGGCGCGGGCGATGCGGACGATGTTGAGCGTACCCCACCGTTTCTCGGTATCGTCCGCGAGGCGGAGGGTGTAGGCGACGTAGAGGTCGCGCTTGTTCGTGCGCCAGTTGGCGTCCATGAGGTTCGAGACCTTGTCGTACGTCGTCAGCAGGCGGCAGAGCTCGCTGCGGCCCCAGATGCGCTCGCACTCCTCCTCGAAGCTGACGAAGGTCTTCTCCTCCACGAGGGCTTCGACTTGCGGCGGAAGGCGCGAGGGAAGCGGGGCCTTTGTGTCCTCGAGGACGTCGTGGAGGAGGAGGGCGAGGGCTCCGTGGTAGCGGACTTCCTCGGGGAGGGTCGTCTCGGCGAGGACGGTCATGGCGCACCAGACGGGGTGGATGGCGTAGGGCGTGCGGCCGTCCCACTTGCGGAAGCGCTTGCGGGGCTCGTTCGCGAATTTGTCGTGGGCGCGGAAGGAGAAGTCGATGAGGCTGGCGAGGCGGTCGAGGTCGAAGGGTTGGGGCGAGGTGGACATGAGGGGCTCCTGGGAGTGTCGCGTTGTTTTTCCGAGGCGCATTAGCCGTCGGCGCCGTAGTCGGGGTAGTACTCGGTTCCGATCCACGTTCCCGTCGGCGTGTACCGCGGTTCGTTGTCGTACGTGGTCCACTCACGCGAAGTCTCGGTCTCTCGTCGGCCTGACTCCCGCTCGCCATGCGGGTTGCATGGATTGTGCTGGCAGCGGCACGGACAGTGATGGTGGCAGTTGCAAGGCATGGTCCTCTCCTTGTGAATGAGCGAAATTGCTCGTTGTCTATTTGGCGCGGCGACCGTCGTCGTGCCTTTGAGCAGTAAACACCAAAGAATCCAGACTGTCTGGAATAAATCCATCATCTGTACTCGATCACAGAAAAAACGCATCGAATTGTCAATTTTGCTATATAATGCTATACTCTCGCAGCTGTAACTAAATGTTACGCTTTATGCAGATCACTGAGCTTCTCCGCCGCGTCGGCCTTGGAAAGAACGAGGCGGACATGTACCTCGCGCTGTTGGAAACGGGTCCCGCGACCATCTCGGACATTTCCAAGCGCACGGGGCTGCACCGGCCGATCGTGTACAAGCATCTTCCCGCCCTCCAGGAGCAGGGGCTCGTGACCGTGATGCGAAAGGGCGAGCGCAACCTGTTCGTGGCGGAGCCGCCGGAGCGTCTTGAGCGGCTGCTCGACGACGTACGCGGACAGCTGCAGATCGTGCTTCCCGGGCTGACGGAATCGTTCCATGCGCGCGGGAAGCGGCCGACGGTGAAGACTCTCGAGGGGAAGAAGGGGATCAAATTCGTGTTCGAGGACCTTGTCCGAACGCTCAAGCGCGGCGACACGTTCTATCGCTACTCGTCCGCGAACAAGAATCGCGACGAGTATCTCCCGCCGACCTACCGCGCCGCCCGCGACGCGAAGCAACTAGAACGATTCGTCATCACGAGCCAGGTTCGCGCGTCGGAAAAGAGTCCGCGCATGGAACGGGCAATGAAGATTTTTCCGAAGGAGTACGGGCTGTTCGACTTCGACGTGACGCAGGTGGTGTACGGCAGCAAGGTCGCGTTCATCGACTACGGGACGGAGACCGCAACGATCATCGAGAACCCGACGTTCGCGGCGTACCAGACCGCGCTGTTTCGGGCGCTGTATGATCGATTGTAATTTGAACTGTTTTTCTGAGGGCGCGGCAGCCAGCCACAAAGAACCTTTAGCGCAGCTCAATCTGAAACCCTCTCAAAAGAGAAGTCGCCTCCGGCAGGGAGAACTTCGCCTTGGTGATCTTATTCCCATTCGGATCGACCAGATAATTCCGCGCCCGCGAAAAATCCGCCCGGCGCAGGTCGCACTCGTGGAACAGCGACTCGTCGAGGTCCGAGTGCGAAAAGTCCGCGTCGGAAAGGTCGGCGCGGAGGAAGACACAGCGGCGGAGGTCGCAGGAGACGAACTTCTGGCGCTTGAGCGACAGATCGGAAAAGTTGCAGCCGTCGAGGACGCAGTTGAAAAATTGCATGTCGATTGACGGAAACGCGCAGCACTTGCGGAAGTCTACGCCGACCAGCTTGCACCCATCGAACGTGACCTCGACGAGTCGCGTGTCCGTCAGGTCCGTCGCAATGAGCGAGCAGGTCTCGAACAGGATGTCCTCGAG
>JAHFIS010000064.1:4115-5397 GCA_023246275.1 Candidatus Uhrbacteria bacterium | reverse complement strand
TCGTCGAGCAGAACCGCGTACGTCTCGGACAACCGTGCCAATCCGTCGCGCAAAAACTCAAACGCGTCCGACGCCGGAAGCTCGAACATTCCCTTCCCCATCGAAAAAAAGCCCTCGCCTTCGAGCGCGATGCGGGCCGCCCGTTCCTCGTGCCAGTCTCGCAGCGCGACGCGAAGGCCGTCCTCCTCGCCCTTCACCGGCCAGCCGGTCTCGATGGGATACGCAAGAGGACCGTAATTCGCGACGGCCTTCGCATGGATGAGATCCTTGGCTCGATCGAACGAGAACGAAATCTCGACGCGGCCGAGGACGTATTCCTGCGGCGGCTTCCGCGACGGGGTGACACCTCCCGCGCCATGGCTCACGAACAGCTTTTCCAAATGCTTCGCCGCCTTCGCCGCGTCCGCGTCGTCGAGCTTGACCCCGCGCTGCGCCGCGTGCGCGCGAAGCGTGTCGAGCAGGCTCGCATCCCCGGCGGACAGCTTCGACGTTCTCGTCGACGTCGTCGGTTCCGGAACGACAGACCGCCGCGCCGCCACCAGCCCGAGCGCGACGACGTGCTTGCACGCCCCGCCCTGCGAATACGGACAGTCGCAGTCGAACCATTCGACCTCCTCGCCGGAAGATGAGATGACCAGGCTCGGATTATAAAAAACGCTCCCGTACACCCGCCCTGTGATTCCGATCCCGCCCTTCGCCGTCCGCGACAGGGACACGTTCTCAACGGCCCCGTCCTCGACGTAGGATTTGCCGCGGCGGAACGATTCCGGAGAGGCGATATCGCGAAGGATGTATGGGGGGAAGAGAGGCATAACTGGGGGAGGATAGCAGATTGAAAAAGAAATTACCAGTTCGTGCTTCTTAACAAAGGCTCATAGGCAAAAAAAGAGGCTCCGCGCGCGAGGGCGAGAAGCCGGAGGCCTTCAGTCCGAGGAGTGGTCGTAGTGGATCGTGGCCGTCGTGGACGAGCCGGTCGTCACGACGCTCGGCTCCCACCACGAGCCGAGGTCGGCCGAGTCGGTCACCTGCTGGAAGGTGAGCTCGGTCTCCATGCTGTACGGCCACTGGATCTCGAGGACGATGTCGCCGCTCGCGGGCAGGCCGTCGCCGAACTCGAGCACGGCGCTGCAGCCGTCGCTGACCGTGCCGTCCGGGGGCGACCAGACGCCCACGTCGGAGGTGTCCCAGGTCAGGGTTCCGACGCTGACGCTGATGTCCGCGTTCTGGTCGATCTCCGCGGTCCCGTTGGGGACGTAGCCGTAGCACAGCCAGTCCTCCTGGC
>JAHFIS010000064.1:0-4105 GCA_023246275.1 Candidatus Uhrbacteria bacterium | reverse complement strand
TACGTCGCGTTGAAGCGAAGGATCATGCCGTCGACCGTCCCGGTGCTGGTCACCGAGTCCGCGCCGTCGCAGTCCTGGTCGACGCCGTCGTCGCAGACCTCGGCGGCACCCGGGTAGACCGTGGCGTCCGCGTCGTTGCAGTCGCCGCCGTTCTCGGTGTAGCCGTCGCCGTCGTCGTCCGTGGTGAGCGGGTCGACGTTCGTGTCGGAGTCGGAGTCGCTGTCCGCGTCGGTGTCCGAATCCGTGTCGGCATCCGTGTCCGTGTCGGTGTCGGCGGCGACGCTGGTGTCGCCGCTGTCGATCGGGAACACCGGGTTGCAGGCACTGGCCGGAACGACCACGACGATCAGGATGCCGAGGGGGAGAAGGAAGGAACGCATGTTGTCTCTCCAGAGTGTTGTGCCCACAAGGGCGGAAAACCGGCCCTTGCGGGATGCCGGACTTGACCCACCTTCGAACGCAGGAGCGCGTCGAGAAGCGGGAGGCATCTGGCGGGAGGAAGAAATCCTCTCAACAGATGCCTCACGCATCGTTTCTGGCAAGGTCGCAATGTAGCAAAATATGGAGAATCTGTCAATGGCGATTGGATACGAATCTACGAACTGGCTACGAAACTACGAATTTAAGATAAAAAAGAGCCCGACAGCATGGAGCTGCGGGCCGGTGTGGGAGTGGGTACCCACGAGATTCCTACTTGGGGCAGATGCCGAGGTGCGTGGAGACTTCGGCGAGACCGACGGCCGAGACCGCGCGGTAGTCGTTGAAGCCCGTCTCCTCGACGCCTCCCTGGAGGCTGGCCGAGATGCCGCTGCAGAGGCCGTGGCCGAGCCGGGGCGACCAGTCCGCCACCGGGCCGAACGCCACGCCGAGGTGGGTGCTCTGCGAGGCGACCGTGTCACCGGTCCCGCCGCCGAACCCCGTCAGCTTGCCGCCGATCCCCATGTCAGCCTTCACGTAGAGCAGCGACCCGCTCACCGAGAAGATGGTCGTCGGGACCGTCCCGCCCGCGCTGTCGGTGGACCCCATGGCCGCGCCGCCCTCGATGAGGAACTCGTTCCCGGGGTTCTTGCCCCCGACGTAGAACTGGAGGTTCCCGTCGTACTCGGGGCTGCCGGCGACCATCGTGCCGCCTTCGCCGGTCATGAGCGGGCTGTCCGTGAAGACCAGGCCGCCGACCGAGATGCCGGCGATGACGCCGGTCTTCTTGAGGTTGCCGACGTCGGCCGTCACGGCATCGACGTCCTCCCGCAGCTCCTTCGTCTTCGCCTCCAGGCCGACCAGCTCGACCTTGACCCCGGAGATCTTCTCGGACATCTCCTTGGCCTTCTTGTCGAACGCGGCCTTGTCCTCCGCGTCGGCCTTCTTCGCGGCCTCGATGTAGGCGTCGAGCTCCGCGTACATCCCCGTCGCCTTGATCGGGTTCGCGGGGTCGGAGTCGTCGGCCGGGTGGCCGAGCTCCGCCACCTTGGCATCGACGGCCGCGAGGGCCTCCGCCTTGGTGCGCTTGTCGCCCGCGATCCGGAAGCGGGTCTCGCGCTCGTGGGTCTCGGTCTCATTGAGCACCCCCACGCCGCGGACCCAGCTGTAGCCGTCGGGGATCCCGCAGGTCCAGCCGTCCTCGCTGTCGTGGTACCACACGAACTCGTCGCTGCCCTCGACGGGGGAGTCGACGCAGAGGTCGATGTCCGCCTTCAGGGCGATCCACTTCTTCGCGTCCTCGCCGCCGGCCTCGACCATCGCGTCGTTCAGCTCGTGCGCGTCGGGGTCCTTGTCGCCCGCCGTGCCGTTGCAGTTGTCGTCGATGTCGTTGCCGATGACGCTGGTCGCGCCCGGGTGGACGAAGTCCTTCTCGTCGTCGCAGTCGGGCAGCGACGTGGAGTCGCTCCAGTAGCCGTCCATGTCGAGGTCCGTGGCGGACCCGCAGAGCTCGTCGTGGTTGGTCCCACAGTCGCTCGGGGGAGCGGCGGGGTCGGCGGCGAGGGCCTGGTGGCTGGAAACGAGGATGCCCGCGAGGGCAAGGAAGCCGAAACGATTGGTCATGTTGACTCCGAGGGTGGTCTTGCTGAGGTTCACTGTGATCTCCGATTCCGGCTTGCACCGGGGCAATTTGACGAACGAGGACCATCCCCGAGCGTCGCGTCACCCCGTGTTACCGGGGTTCGTTGGCGCCTTTGGGAAGGATTCCCCGCGGCGTCAATTGGTCCGGCGTCCGATCCTGGCGCAAGGAGGAGGTGCGCCTGGGAGACGTCGGGCCAGTTGAAGTCGCGGAAAAGAGCGATTTGTAAGGTCGGAGAATACCATATGCGGTTGTTTGTGTCAAGTGGTTTGGGTAACGAATTCTCGTTAACACTGGGTGTTTTCCCCTAACACCCAGTGTTTCCCACACTGCGACTCCCCCTCCCTAACGCAAAAAGCCCGCTCAGAGAGCCAGGCCTTGCGAGCGCGATAAGGAGGAGTCATCACGAACGCTGGTCCCGACCCTCTGGATGGGCTTTTTGTGCGATTATCCTAACATTTCCGCCTGTTTTCGTCAAGCAATGTTATCCTCATGCGGGAACTGGTGGCGGCGGCGGATTTTCTCGTATTGCGTCAGAACGAACCCAATTCCGACCAGTCCGCCCAGGACGATCCCGGAAACGGCGTTTGCCAGGATATTCGGGCGGACCGGATACCGCGAGTTCAGCGGCGCGTCGATCAGCTTCACCTGCACTCCCCCGCCGGAAGTGTATTCGCTCGCCTTCGACGTCAGAACTGAGGCAACGGCCCGGGCGATCTGCTCGGCCTGCGATACATCCTGGTGGTAGGCCGTGATGGTCATCAGACCAGAACCGCGGGCAATCGTCGCGTCCACCGTCTTCGACCACTCCTGCCGCTTCTTATAATCCTGGGTTGGAAAGTAGCGCTCCTGTATGGAATACCCGGCCTTCATCACCTCGTCAAAGAAGGTCGTCGTGTAGACGATCGTGGAGAGGTTCTCGGCGATGCGCTCCTCCGAGCGGCTGGCCGTGTACGCGTCGGTGGCCGAGCCGAGGTCCTGCATAACGAGGAGGCGGACGGTCGACGAATACTTGAGCGGCTGCACGAGGCAGACGAGCAGGGACAGGACGAGGCCGACGACGCAGAACGCGCCGATGGTCCTCGCGCGGTCGAAAAGGACGGACGTGTAGTTGATGGTTGCCATAGGCCTTCAGTATATCACACCGCGCCGAGCGTGACCTTGATCTCCACTTCCCCGTCGGCCCGCAAGACGCGAAGTGTCATCGTATCGCCCGGGGCGTGCGTCGCGACCATCTCGTCGAGCGAGCGTCGCGCGTCCACCGACGTGCCGTCGGCGGAAAGGATCACGTCGCCCGCGCGCAGCCCGGCCAGTGCCGCCGCTCCGCCCTTCTTCACCGACGATGCCCCGAGCAGCAGCGCGCCCTGCGTCAATCCGCGCGTGTCCGTCTCGCTCAGTCCGATCGTGTGCGACAGGTCCGTGGCCAGGACGCCGAGCGACGGATTCGAGACCGTTCCGCCGCGCAGAAGCCCGTTAAACGTCGCGAGCGCGCCGTCCATGGGAAGGACCGTCGAAAACCCCATGCTTCCTCCTTCCACGAGCCCGACCAGCTCGCCGCGTGCGTTCACGACCGGCGATCCGGGAAACGATCCAATCAGCGGGTCCGCCACGGCAAGGCGACGGTCCAGCGCGTCCGATCCGACAGGCCATGCGGACAGGCGCGACTCCACGAGCGTTTCCGAAAACAACGCAGAGGGCGACGCGGCCGCGAACAGCTGGTCGCCCGGCAGCAGGTCGAACCCGTTCCCGAACGCAAAGACCGAGAGGTTCGTCGCGTCGAGCTTCAAAAATATCGCCCCGGTAGACGGATCCGCGGCCTCCCTTAGAACGGGGTGGGCACGCCCGCCGACGACGACGGACAGCGCGGACGCGACCGGAAGGCGGTCGACCAATGTCACGACCCATCCGTCCGACGTCAGAACCGCGCCGGACGCGATCGGCTTCGCGAACGAATCCGCGGCATACACCTGAGCGACTCCTGGAAGGACGCTCTCGGTGACCGCGTGCACCGCGTCGGCGTAGGTCACCGGCGCCGTCCTCGGCCGCTCC
>JAHFIS010000063.1 GCA_023246275.1 Candidatus Uhrbacteria bacterium | reverse complement strand
TGGCTGTATGGGCCTGGGTTTTCCGCGGGCGGGTCGTCCTTCGGTTCGGAAGGTGGCGGAATGTGTGATCGCTTCCTGCGCTTTGCGGCCGCGGCGCGAACTTCGATTTCGGTGAGATCGTTTGGGTTCTTTGGCACGTCGGTCTCCTGGTTGTTTAGCGGTTGCGCCGGCGGCGATATTCGCGGCCGACAGGAACTTCGTTGTTGCTGGGTGCGGGTTCCCTGCGGGCGCTCAGACGATGGATGTAGCCGTCTGCCAACGTCTCCGTTCCGCGGGGAAAGTAGGCTCGGGTATGCTCGTCGGTGATGTCGCCGTCCGTGGGGCCATTGGCCGGGCTTGCCCGTGCCTCCTCGATCCGGGCCTTGATCATGGACAGCTCCTCGTCGAGGGTCGCGGGCTGGCTCTTGGACGCCGCGCCCTTGAGGAGCGCGTCCGTCGACGGCAACCCGGTATCGAGGCCAACGGAATGTGTCGCGGGCCGAACGACGACTTTCGACGCGGGCCGGACGAGCGTGTTGAGGGGAAGTCTCTTGTCGGTGGGCATGGGATACTCCGTTTGTTCCGGAAGAATAGTCGTAAGCGTTCGAAACGTCAACGGATTAGGCGCGTGGTGTATAATCCACCATATGGCTGCAAACCCGACATTCCAGTACGAACGCGACCTCCTTTCTCAGGGATTCTCCATGATCGTCGGCGTCGACGAGGCTGGCTCTGGATCGCTGGCCGGTCCTCTCGTCGCCGGCGCGGCGGTGATTGCGACGGACTCTCGGATGGGCGGACTTCGTGACTCGAAGCTGATGACGCCGGCGATGCGCGAGGAGATGTACGCGGAGATCGTCGAAGGCGCGACGGCGTGGGCGTTTGGGATGGTGTCGGTCGAGGAGATCGCGACTCTCGGTCTTCGTCCCGCGAACCTGCTCGCGATGCGGCGGGCGGTCGAGGGGATCGCCGGGGCGGACTATGCGCTGGTGGATGCGTGGACCATTCCGGGACTCGCGATTCCGCAGCGCGGGATCATTCACGGCGACCGTCTCGTGAAGTCGATCGCAGCGGCTTCGATTGTCGCAAAGGTGACGAGAGACCGGATGATGGTCGGACTGTCGAAGCGATTTCCCGCGTACGGATTCGACGTCCATAAAGGATATGCAACGAAAGACCATCTCGCAGCGATAGACTTACATGGGCCGTGCGAGATTCATCGGATGGGATATAAGACATTTCGCGTATGATCACCGACGAAAATATCCGCCCATGGGGCCGGTATGACATTCTGGACGAAGGGCCGACCTTCAAGGCGAAGCGGATTACCGTGAATCCCTCAGGTCGATTGTCCTATCAGCGCCACAAGCGACGCGCGGAGCACTGGATCGTGGTCGAAGGCGAGGCGACGGTGACGCTCGACGACGAGATTCTCGTCCGCGTGGCCGGCGAGACGGTCGAGATTCCCGTCCTTGCCAAGCATCGCGTCGAAAACCGCGGAACGGCCCCCCTGGTCTTCGTTGAGGTCCAGGTAGGAGACTACTTCGGGGAGGACGATATCGAGCGGTTTTCCGACGACTACGGGAGGGCGTAAACGGCTATAAAAATTTTGCCAACCTAAGCCAATAATCAACCAAAATTAGTTGACAGAATACGCGATCGGTGGTACTCTGCGCGGGTCGTTAATTCTCGAAGAGGTGCGCGCCATATCGCATTCGGGATCAAACAACTTTTCGTAAGGATTCTGCTTTCCGCCCTGCGCGGTCTGATTCTGGTAAAGCGCCATGCGGGCAAGGTCGTCCGCCCGTTCGCAAAGCCGGCATTGGCCACGGGGCGGTTTTTGGTTCGCTGGGTCGGGATTCCTGCGTATCGCCTTGGTTTCTACGCCCATCGCCAGGTATCCAAGCTGATCGCCCCGGCCAAGCACCGGATGCTTTACCTCGTTTCCAACAAGTACGCCGTGCACGCGGCCGTCGTCGCCATCGCGGCCGTCGCCTCCTCCGCGAACCTGTCCCAGACGTCCGTCCGCGCCGAGACGTTCGGTTCCCACTCGATGCTGTATTCCCTCGTCGCGGGCAACGAGACGTCCGCCGTGGAGGTGGTTTCCGCCGCCTCGGCCGATGCCATCGACGTGAAGCCTTCCTCCTACATGGACGACCCGGCCATCGACGCGAGCGCGCACATTGACATCATGGACGACGGCCTCGATTACGCGACCACGAGCGTGGGAAGCGCCGTTGCCTCGCCGACGATCTCCAGCGGCTCCGCGTCCGTCGCTGCCCGCGACAAGACGGAGAATTACGTCGTCGTGGAGGGCGATACGCTCGGTGGCATTTCCGACAGGTTCGGCCTGAGCCTCAGCACGGTGCTCTGGGCGAACAGCCTGACCTTCCGCAGCACGCTTCACCTCGGGCAGTCGCTCGTGATCCCGCCGGTCGACGGAGTGAAATACGCGGTAAAGAAGGGCGACACGCTCAACAAGATCGCCAGCACGTTCGGCTCGGACACGGACAAGATGATCGCGTACAACAAGCTGGCGAGCGCCGACGACCTGCACGTGGGCGACGAGCTCATCATTCCCGGAGGAGAGCCGCCGGCACCGGTCGTCAAAAAGAACACGGCCCCGCTCGCCTCCCTCTTTTCCAGCCCGCGGGCGACGCCTCCGAAGAATGGCGCGGACCCGAGCGCGGGGGGCGGAAGCAAGTGGACGCCGTTCGTCGCGCCAAAGGGCGACGGCGACACGGAAGGAACGTGGGTGTGGCCGACGGACTGGCACGTCATCACGCAGAAGTTCGGCTGGAAGCACACGGGCGTCGACCTTGACGGCGACTACAACACGCACAGCTACGCGGCCGCCGACGGCGTGGTCATCTACTCCGGGTGGCGCACGGGATACGGTAACACGGTCGAGATCAACCATGGCAATGGTGTCGTGACCCGCTACGGCCACCATTCGAAGCTCTACGTGAAGGAGGGCGACGTGGTAAAGGCCGGCCAGCTCATCGCGCAGACGGGATCGACGGGACACTCGACCGGCACGCACCTCCACTTCGAAGTGATCGTGAACGGAAAGTTCCAGAACCCGCTGAACTACGTGAGGTAGGGGGATACGAACCTACGAACTGGCTGCGAACTACGAACCTATAAATTGGCTACGAAAGCCGGGGCGCGTGCTCCGGTTTTTTGGTATACTGTGTGCGATATGGAAACTACCTGCACAAACTGCAAGAAAGAAGTAGACGCCTTGAAGGCGAAGTGCGCGGCGTGCGGGCTGACGCTTGTCCTTGAGCCCGACGAGGCGAAGCGCGCGCGGTCGCTTCGGATGCCGTCGCTTGGCGCGCTGCTGTTCACGCAGGGGTGGACGCTCGGCGCGAGGACGTACCTTCTTTTTCTCCTGTCGCTCATCCCCGTCGTCGGCCTCGGCGCTCTCGTCATTGCCGTTCTGTTTGGCCGCCGGCTCTCGTGGAAGCACGGCGAGTGGGCAAGCTGGGAGGAATTCGAGGAACGGATGCACTGGCTCGACCTGCTGTCGTTCGTCTGGATCGGAATCCTGGCGATCATCTGGCTTTTTTTGCGGAAATAATGGCGGTTTGCTAGGATCGTCGACACGACCCGTTAATTTGTAGTTTGGTAGCCAGTTCGTAGGTTCGTATCCACTTGTCCCCTATGCTCCAACACCTTGCCATCATTCCGGACGGAAACCGACGCTGGGCAAAGGACCGCGGGCTTCCGACGCTCGAGGGACATCGCCGCGGATACGACAAGATCAAGGACATAGGCGGCTGGTGCGTCGACCGTGGAATCCGCAATCTGACCGTTTGGGGATTTTCCACGGAGAATTGGAAACGCACGGAGGATGAGGTCGGCTACCTGATGAATCTCATCTTTCTCGCGCTGACGAAGGAGTTGAATTTTTACAATGAGAAAGGGATCCGCATCCGCGTGATGGGCCTGCGCGACCGTCTTCCGGAAAACGTCGTGCGCGCCATCGGCGAGGCGGAGGCTGCGACGGCGGGAAACGACAAGGGGCAGATCAACATCTGCGTGAACTACGGCGGCCACGCGGAAATGGTCGCGGCGGCGAAGAAGCTGGTCGCGGAGGGGCGGACGGCCGACGAGGTCACGGAGGAATCGTTCGGAAACGCGACCTGGTTCGCGGGAGTGCCGGACGTGGACCTGATCGTGCGGACGAGCGGCGAACAGCGACTGTCGGGGTTCCTGCCATGGAATGGCGCGTATGCGGAGCTGAAGTTTCTCGAAAAGCACTTTCCGGACTTCGAGGAGGCGGATCTTGACGCGCTGATCGAGGAGTTCGATCGTAGGGAACGACGGTTCGGAAAGTAGGAATTTCCGTGGTCACGAATCGGCCACGGATTTTATTTGTCCGACAGCCGGTACTGTAGCGCCTCCGCGATGTCGACGTCCCTGATCGTTTCCTCCCCCGCCAAATCCGCGATCGTCCGCGCGACTTTTAGTACGCGTCCGTATCCTCTCGGCGACAACGCCTGCGCGTTCAGGGCTTGCTCGAGAAGCTTCTTTCCACCCTCGTCCGCGCGGCACCAGTCCTTGATGCGCGACGTCGGAATCTCCGAGTTCGTGAACAGCTCGGTGCCGGCGAATCGTTCCGACTGTCGGGCTCGAGCGACCTCGACGCGTGCGCGAATCCCCGATGATTTCTCGGCCGGCACGTCCGATATCAGCGTCGCGGTATCGAGGTTCGGGACTTCGATCACCAAGTCGAACCGGTCGAGAAGCGGTCCGCTGATGCGCTTGCGGTAAAGCGAGATCGACTTCGCGGAGCAGACGCACGGCCGGCGGGGATCGGTCGCGAAGCCGCACGGGCACGGGTTCATCGCGGCGAGCAAGAGAAAGCGCGACGGGAAACGGAGGGTCGCGGCCGCGCGCGAGACGGTTACCTCGCCATCCTCAAGCGGTTGACGGAGGTGTTCGAGGACATGGCGCGAGAACTCCGGGAGCTCGTCGAGGAACAGGACGCCGCGATGCGCCAGACTGACCTCGCCCGGGCGTGGCCAGGCGCCGCCGCCCACGAGGGAGACGGCTGAGCAGGAGTGGTGGGGCGACCGGAATGGGCGGACGTTGATGAGCCCCTCGCCGCGCGACAAAACTCCCGCGACCGACGCGATGGACGTGGCTTCGAGCGACTCGTCGCGGGTCAGCGGCGGGAGAATCGACGGAATCGCGCGCGCGAGCAGCGTCTTCCCCGTTCCCGGCGGACCTTTCAGCAGGACGTTGTGCGCGCCGGACGCGGCAATCTCAAGCCCTCGCTTCGCGTGCATCTGTCCCTTGATGTCGCAGAAATCGATGGAAAACTTGCGGGTATCGACCGTTTCGTCCGCGATCGTGGCCGTCATCACATCGATGCCGTCGAGATGGTTCACGATCTGCCGGAGCGAGGACGCGCCAAGTACGACAAGGTTCGG
>JAHFIS010000006.1 GCA_023246275.1 Candidatus Uhrbacteria bacterium | reverse complement strand
GCCGGTCATCGACGAACCGATCCCGACGACGACAATTGTCCCGACGGTCGAGACGCCTACCATCGCCGCGCCGATCGAAACTCCAACCACCCTGCGACTCTGCGCACTCTACCCGAACGCGACCGGCGACGACGCGGCGGAGGAATACGTCTCCGTCGAGAACTTCGGAACGGAACCCATCGACCTCCGCGGATGGAGCGTCTCGGACGCGACCGGCAAAACGTTCGTCGAGGACGCGTCCCTGCCCATCGCGCCGGGCGAAACGCTCACCCTGTCCCGCGAGGAAACCAAGATCGTCCTTAACAACACGAGCGACGCCGTAGCGCTCTCCGCGCCGGACGGAACGCTCATTGATTCCATCTCGTATGACTCGCCTCCCATCGGCTCCGTCCTCCGGCTTCAAGGTTCCAACTGGGTTTGGTCTAGGAATGCTCCGGGATCTGAACCGGGCGCTCTTCCGACAAACGTCACTCCAACCCCTGCCGCCCCCGTGGCCCCAGCATCCGCTTCAGGCGTGAGCGCGAGCCACGTGCGCGTCAGCGGCACGGTCATCGCCGAGCCGGGCGTCCTCGGGAAGCAGGTCTTTTACGTGGACGACGGGAACGGCGCCACGCAGGTTTACAAATACGACGCGGACTTTCCTGACCTAAAGGAAGGCGACGTGGTACGCGTTTCCGGCACGGTCAGCGAGGTCCGAGGCGAGAAGCGACTCAAGGTCGGCAAGACCGATACGATCTCCGTCGTCGGGTCGACCGAGCCGGAATCCCCGGAAACGATGTCGATCGCCGACGTGACGGCCGCGGACCGCGGCAGGCTGCTCCGCGTCTCCGGCATCGTCCTCCTCCGCGACGGCTCGACCGCCTCGCTTGAGGACCACGGCGCGCAGATCGCGGTTCGCATCGGCGCGGGGACCGGGATCGAACCGTCCGTTCTCGTCCGCGGCTCGACCGTCGAAGTCACCGGGATCCTCGCCGCTTCCGGCAAAACGCTGACGCTGCTTCCGAGGTCCCCGGACGACGTGACCGTGACTTCCCCGCCAGCGGCCGCGACCACGGCCGCCGCCATAACGACTGGAAAAACCGCCCGAACGGAAGGCGACCAGCGCGCCGCGGGAATCATTACCGCGGGAACGCTCCTCAGTCTCCTCGGGCTTGGGGCCCGCAAGCTAATTCCCGCATGGAAGCTGTATGCAAAGACGCGCGCTCTCCGCGTCGCTGCTTCGGCAGCGCATTGAAACCAAGGCATTCGCCTACGGAGTCTCCTCCACGGTCGCGACCCTGCTCGGGGAATACGTCGTGGACCTGCTCCGCCAGGCCGTGAACGACCGAACCGCCTCCGAACAAACCTAACCGTTACCCATATGCCCGAAGACAAAAAGCCGCTCTGGCTCACGACCCTCGTCAGCAAGGTCAATGCGATCGCCGAGGAGGTCGGCCTCGACGACCGAGGCCTGGACCGGTTCAGAGAATTCATCGTCTCCACCGCCAAGGCGCAGTACGTGGCCGGCAACAGCGCCGGGATCCACTGGGCCAGAACCGGCAAGAACAAATCCGCCGCCGCGTAGGAACCGGAGCCCGCCCCGCTCCGAGACGCGTCGGAGCGGGGCTTCCATGAGAAATTATTCATGTTATAATCGAACCGATATGGACGATGAAACGAAACAACTGATCGTTCAGACGGCGAGGAACGTCGAGGGCCTGATGAAAACCGTCGGATGCCTTGAAACAGGCATGGGCGGATTGGCGTCCGACGTGTCGACGCTCAAAGAAGACGTCTCTGCGCTCAAAACCGACGTGTCGACGCTCAAGTCCGACGTTTCGACGCTCAAATCCGACGTCTCGACGCTCAAGTCGGATGTTTCCACCCTCACGTCCGACGTGGCGACTCTCAAGGACGACGTTTCCGTGCTCCAGACAGACGTCTCAACTCTGAAGGACGACGTCAGAACGCTAACGCTCCGTTCCGACGTGCTCGAGTTCAACTTCGACGAGATGCACGCCGACATGGACCTCGGCTTCTCGCTCGCGAACGACAGCTTCGAGAAGCTCACGCGCCACATCGACGGATTCGCCGCCCAGTCCCTTCGCATGAATCAGGAACTCGCCGCCGGCCTCCACCGCGACGACCGACTGGAGGACAGGATCCTAAGACTTGAGCAACGCGCGGGATATGGAAGATAATTTCTCTGCGATCAACGAGAAGCTCGACGTTCTTCTGTCGAAATCCGAAGAAACGAATCGCCGCGTCGATTCCATCCTCGTCCACATCGACAAAAAATTCGAGGCGGTCGACGAGCTTGCGGTCGCCGTCAAACAAGGCTTCGACGCCGTGGACGACCGGTTCGACGCGATGCGCGCACACTTCGACGAAACGATCGACGAGCTCGCCACGGCCGTAAAACAGGGCTTCGACGAAATGGACGGCCGATTCGATGCCGTGGACAAACGGTTCGACGCGATTGACACTCGTTTTGTCCGCATCGAGACCGAGATCCGAGACGGATTCGCCCGGACGACCGAGCGGTCGAAACGGATCGATACAGACGTAACCGCGTCCACCCGCCGCATCAACCGCATAGAATCCGTCGTCGGGATCTAGCCAGCTTGCACCCAAACACCCCCTGTGATATCCTCCCGTCGCAGAGCTGCGGGAATAGCTCAGTGGTAGAGCGTCTCCTTGCCAAGGAGAAGGCCGCGGGTTCGATCCCCGTTTCCCGCTCCAAAAGTCTCCGACCTCCGAGGTCGGAGACTTTTGTTATACTGGTCGGGTATGAAAAAATCCCTCCTTTCGGTTGTCACGGCAATCATCCTGCTCGGAACCGGATGTCCATCTTCCTCCCAGCCGATCGCGAGGCCGTCGCTTCCACCGGATCGCATGGATTCGACGAACACGGCGACCACGCAGGCGACGGAACTGGCCGTCGTTTCCGCGACGTACGTTCCGCCGACCGGGGCGGACGAATCCTCCGGGGTTGAAACTCCGGGGCGCAGGCGCCTGATGACGGCGACGTCGGCGGACGGGTTGTCGTTCACGAAAACAAACGAGATCGTCACCGACCAGGCGAACGTCCCGGACATGGTCATGGCGGCCGACGGGACGATCTACCTGTATTTTGCCGGATGGGAAATGGGCGACCGGAACAACGCCACCGGCGTCGCGATCTCGGACGACCAGGGAAACACCTGGGAGTTCCATAACGTGGACATCGCGGGTTCGAACGGCATGGCGCACTCGGGAGATCCGGACGCGGTGCTGCTCGACGACGGCACGTTCCGCCTCTACACGACATTCAATCTTCCCGGAACGCGCACGGAGGCGATCTTCCGTTCCGAGGGAACGGACGGGATCCACTTTACCGCGGAAGGCGTCGCCTTCCAGGCCGATCCGGCCGCGCTCGACTCGAACACGTACCTCGTCGGCGACACGTGGCACATGATGACCCTGTCGGGCCAGACCACGCAGTCGTACGAGGCGACGTCGGCGGACGGAAAAACGTTCGCCAAGTTGTCGCGAAAGCGATACACAATCAAAGGCGAGGACATAGTCATGTCGAACGTCATCCAAATCGACGGCGGCTATCGCATGTACGGTTTCACGCGGACGGACATTCGGTCCTTTTTCTCGAAGGACGGCGCGACTTGGACCGCAGACCCGGGAGTCCGTCTCGCGCTCGATGCGTCGTCGGGACTCGAGTCGAAATACGTAAAGGATCCGTCGGTGATCCGTCTGAAGGACGGAACATACCTGATGGTGTACGTGACGCAGATTCCGTAAACCAAAGGGCCGCCCATGGGCGGCCCTTTACGATCTGCAGAAAATCCAGTAAAAAGCGGCTGCCAACAATGGAGGCATCGTGGCAGACCAAGTGCTTTATCTCGTCCACGGCATCTTTTTCCAACTCCAGCCGACCCTGGGACTGGGAGCCCGCGAGGGCGACCTGGTCGTGGTGGTCAACCACGACACGATGTACTCGCTGTTCTCCGGGATCATCTTCACGGACCCGGAGTCGAGGATGCTCACCGGCCAGCTGCGGGACGAGTACGGGGAGTCCAAGCTCTACGACATCGAGATCACCGACGAGGAATTCGCGTTCACCAAGAAGTACCTGGACCGACGCGACCTCATCCGCTACCGTTTCCGCCGCGAGGGCGGCCAGTGGGTCGGCGGATACGAGGGAACGGAAGTGCTGACCGGGACGGCCAGGTGCCATCTCATCGAGGAGCGACCCGAGTTCTTCCAATCGCCGGCGACGTGACTCTCCCCCGGGACCGACCCGATTGGTCCCGGGCTTTTTTTATCCCCTTGACAGCCGTTCAGCGCTCCTGCTATCATGTTTCTATGTACAGGTACACGAAGTACCTCCCTCCCTATGAACAACACCAAGCTCGCAACCGACCAGATCGAGCGGCTCATGGACGACGTGCTCGCCGTCCTTCAGGCCGTGTCGCCGAACAAGGCGCTGCTGCGGGAGTTTCTGCGCGACCTGCTGACCCCGGCCGAGTATCGGGACGTGGCGCTGCGTTGGCGCATCGTGACCATGCTCTCCAAGGGCGTCCCCCAGCGCGACATTACGGAATCCCTCGGCGTGTCGCTTTCCAAGATCACCCGCGGCTCGCGAGAGCTGCTCAATGAAGCTGGTGGATTTGCCAAGGTCCTCAAAAAACAATCCGTCCGTTAGGAGCATCCAATGCCCATCCTCGACCAGCCCGTCTCCCTTCTCTCTCGCATCAACTACAACCCCTCCCTCCGCGGCCACGTGGGCGTGGAGCGCGAGTTCTTCCTGACCGAGGAACGCAACGGAGGGTACCAGTACCAGGAATGGATGGGGATCGGCTGGTCCGCCGAAACCCACTTCGTCCCCCGATCGCCCGATTTCCTCGCCGCGATCAACGATCCGGCCTGCACGTACGAGCTCTCGGCCTGCCAGGTGGAGCACCGCACCGATCCCCTCTTCGAGCTTGCCGACATCCGCGCGTCACTTCAGAGCGGCATCGTCCGCGGCTCGCGCGTCGCCGAGTCGCTCGGCCTTCGCCTCTCGGCCATCGAAGTCGCGCCCGCCGAGATGCCGCTTACCGTCTATCCCCACGACGAGCGCTATGCGAACATCGTCGCGACGCTCCCGGCCCCTGTGCTCGCCGCCGCCTGCCGCGTCACCGGGACCCACTTCCACGTGGGATGCGCGTCGGCCGAGGAAGCGCTTGCCGTCCACAACGCCCTCGTCCCGCACCTCGACCGGCTCGCCGCCCTTGGCGACCACTCGGCGGGCGAGCGCATCCGTCTGTACAAGATGATGGCCACCAACTGGCAGCCCCCGGTCTACGATTCGGCGGAACACTTCGACGCCGTCGCCAACGACCAGGGGTTCGCCGCGAACCTGCGCAACTGCTGGCACCTCATCCGCGTCAGCCGCCACGGCACGGTCGAGCTCCGCATGTTCGGCATGACCGCCAACGTCGACGAGAACGTCGCCTGGATCGAGACGGTCCGCGACATCCTCCGCGGCGTCTGAGTCCCCCTCGCGGGACGTCCCATTGGGCGTCCCGTCTTTTACTTCGTCGATTTTCCTGATACGATCCGCGACACGGGCGGGTGGCGTAACTGGCAGCCGCGAGGGACTTAAAATTCCTTGGAGGAAACTCCGTGCGGGTTCAATCCCCGCCCCGCCCACCAAAGGGACTTGGCATACGCCGAGTCCTTTTCCGTTGACATTCCGCCCAGTCCGCGCTATCGTCGACGCGCGAAGGGAGTCATCTTGGAAGAACTTCAACGTCGCCTCGAGAAGGCGGGCGTCTGGGACTGGGCGCTTGAGATGGAAGTCCGTGCCCTGTGGAAATATGGCGTCGAGCCGATACGCGACGAAAGGCTGCGCGCGACGGTCGCGCGGTTCCTCGGGATCGTCCCCCTCGCGTTCTACACGGACGTCGCCTCGAAGAGCGGTCGGTTCCATCCGCCGTGGCAGCGCAAGCGGCACGGGACGCTGCGCAGCATCGTGGAGTCGTGCGCGCTCCTCCCCGGCTGGGCGCGGCACATCCCCGAGATCCTCGACGACCGGATGGAACCCGACCCGCGGGCCGTCGATCTCGCCCTCGCGGCGACGATCGTGTCCGACGTCTGGAAGAAGGAGGACGCGGGCGACGTGCACCACGGCGCAGAGCATGGCCGGGTCGCCGCCGAGCGCTGGGCGCCGTTCGCGCGCGGCGAGGGGCTCGACGCGGAGACGGTCGACGCGGTCGCGGACGCGAGCGTCTGGCACATGGGGCTCTACGCTCCCGGCTGGACACGCGCCACGGTCCTCACCCCCATCACCCGCCTCGTGAACTTTCCCGACGTGGCCACGTCGCTGTCGCAGCTCGCCATCGTGTACGAGGGCAGGACCGTCATCCTCTGACGGTCCGTTTTTATTTCTGGTATGATTCCGGCATATGTATTTCTTCCTCGTTCTCCGGCTTCTCGCCGTCGTCGTCTGCGTCATCGCCGCGTGGTTCCTTGCGCGCGGAATGTTCCTTCTCAGAAAGCGGTCCGATCACGCCGTCCGGAAACTGATCGACGCCGGCGTCGCGCTGCTTGCCGCGGGGGGAATCGCGTACGCCCTTTCCGGAACGTCCTACCCGCTCCGGTTCGCGATGCCGCCCGACATGCAGGCGATGACGATGGATGCCAGGCCGGCCTCCCTTCCCCTGCTTTCCGCGCTCGACTTTGTCATGCACTCCGGATCCTTCGAGCGCGTCGCCGACATCGGACGCAACCCGGGCGACGTCCCGCCGCCGACCAACCGGACCGAGCCGACCACCGTCCAGATTTCCATCGTCGCGAAGGAGGTGATCGCCGAGGTCGCGCCGGGGATCTCGTTCAACTATTGGACGTACGACGGGACGGTCCCAGGGCCGATGGAGCGCGTGCGCGTCGGCGACATCGTCGATCTGACGTTGACGAACGACCCGACGAGCCTGCATCCGCACACCATCGACCTGCACGCGGTCACCGGCCCGGGCGGCGGCGCGTCGCTCACGAACGTGAAGCCGGGCGAGAGCAAGTCGTTCCGCTGGCTCGCGAAGAACCCCGGGCTGTACGTCTATCACTGCGCCACGTCGAACGTCAGCACGCACAACTCGCACGGACAGTACGGCCTCATCCTGGTGGAGCCGGAAGGCGGCCTTCCGCCGGTCGACAAGGAGTTCTATCTGACGCAAGGCGAGCTGTACACGCTGGGAGGGATCGGAAAGACCGGTCTGGTCGCGTTCGACTCGCAGGGACTCGTCGACGGGAACCCGACGTACGTGACGTTCAACGGAAAGATCGACGCGACCCCGCGGCTCAAGGCAAACGTGGGCGACCGCGTCCGGATCTACGTCGGGAACGGCGGCGTGAACCTAATCTCCTCGTTCCACGTCATCGGCGAGATCTTCGACACGGTATACCCGGAGGGGGCGATGGGCGACGGGTCCGCAGCCATGCATAACGTCCAGACGACCGCGGTTCTTCCTGGCGGATCATCCATCGTCGAGTTCACCGCCGACGTGCCGGGAAAATATCTCGTCGTAGACCACGCGCTCGCCAGGATGAACAAGGGCGCGTGGGCGGTGCTCGAGGTCGACGGCGCGAACCAGCCGAACGTCTTCTCCGCGATCCGCTAAAACATATCCCCAGAAAAATTTGACGGCACGGTCAGAACCTTCTACGCTTGTCTTGTATGACGTTGTCTCGCCGCGCAAACAATAATTGCAATACCCAGCCATCGCTGGCATTGTTTGCGTAAGAAGCGTCATCGACACTGACGAGCAAACAAAGGCCGGCGCACGCCGGTCTTTTTCGTCGCAGGGCCATTGCCACATTCCGGGGTAGTTGAGGGGCACAACGCCGCGCTGTTAACGCGGATATCGCAGGTTCGAATCCTGCCCCCGGAGCCACAGAAGGATCACCGGATGTCGGTGGTCTTTTTGCTTGCCCGTGAACGGGTTCCAAGCGCGTGCGCAAGCGGTCCGCGGTTCCAAAGAAAAAGCCGGACCATTCGGATGGACCGGCAGCTGTGTGCTGAGATACGGCCGTCAGCCGTGATCGATCGCGCTCGGGTGGCGACCGTCGGGGATGGCGAATTCGCTGGGCGAACCGCCGCCGAGCCGTACCGTTCCTTCGGGAGCGCTGCCCCGGATGACGAGCTCCGCCTCGATGGCGGCACACGTTTCCGCGAACCGGCGTTCCAGGTAGTAGCTGTTCGCGAGGATCGTCTCGTGAAGATCGGAGAGGACCGTCGTATCGAGCCCTCCCAGGAACCGCCTCACGTCGTCGATCGGCGCGTCGAGGATGAACTTGCAGTTGCGCAGGTTGATGCGGTACTTGCCGGGCGTGAGTATCGCCGCGAGGTCGTCGAGGGTCTTTACCCAGCGGTGGTTGATGCGGTCCTCCACCTTCGGGTCCCGGAGCGCGACCGCCGAGTCCATGCGCGCGACGTAGAGAAAGGCGATGTCGCGCGCGCCCGAGCCGGAAACGGCCTGGAACATCACCGTTTCGGAGCTGCCGGTGACGTAGACGTCGTCGATGAGAACGACCGTCTTGCCCGCGAGCCGCGCCTTGTCGACCGAGAGCTTGGTCTGGGCGAGGATGCGCTTTCGCTCCTCCAGGGAAACCTTCGCGTACAGGTGGTCGTTCGCGTGGCTCGACACCTTCTTGTAGACGGAGATGCGCTCGATGCACGGCAGCCCGTGCTTGCGCATGTGCTCGCCGAGGCGCTCGTAGAACCATTCCATCATGTTGCCGGCCGCCGTCGGAACGTGCATGTAGGCGAACGGCGCGATGACGAAGCTGTCGGGCTCCCTCAGCACGCGCGCGCCGAAGCGCCACATGAAGAGGTCCGCGAGCTTGTACCCGTAGGCCTTGAGCGCCTCGATGTCTCCGTACTTGAACCGGCTGTACGTGTCGCCGCAGAACGCGCGGCCGTGGCGGTCGACGACGGCGCCGTTCTCTTCCGTCAGCTCGTAGAGCGGGAACCGCTTGACGGGTTCCGCCGTCAGCACGTACGGAACCACCTCGCGCAGCGTCCGGATCCGCTCATGGTCGACGCTCTCATCCGACGGATTGAACAGGAGCGCGTGGGCGCCGAAGTTGGTCGCCCCGTCATAGTCCGCCGCGCGGGAATCGCCGACATGAAGCAGCTCGTGCGGCTCGACTCCGAGCGCGTCGCACACCAGCTGGTAGATGGCGGGCGACGGCTTCGCGCAGCCGACCTCGCCGGAGAAGACCATCGCGTCGAAGTGCTTGGCGATGCCAAGCCACTCGACGATCTCCCGCATGACGGGCCCCTCCGGATAGCCGGTGTTGCTGATGAGCGCGAGCTTGATGCCCTTCTGGCGAAGAAGCGTCAGGACGCCGACGGCGTCGGGATCGAGCAGGCTCGGGCGGTTGGCCCGGATGGCCGACTGGCACGCCGCCACGAGCTCGCCCACCGCCGCGTCCGAAAGTTCCGGGTGCCGGACGCGACGCGCGATTTCCTTGATGCGGTCGGCGCAGCCAAAGTCCCGTCCCGTCTCTTCCGAACGCAGGTCGAATTCCCTGCTCACGATACGGAGCACCTGACCGAACGCATCGGTCGGATCGACCGCGAACGCGTTGGCAAGCAGTTCCGTCCGGGCTTTGTGCGAGGCGGGGTTGGCAGTGATGAGCGTAAACCACAGGTCGAAGCTCACGGCCCTGATGTGCGACATGGAAAGATCTCCTTGAGAAGCCATTTTGGTCCGCCACGATGACGAACCGGCACCCTTGTACCGCAAAATTGCCGAAACGTCAATGCATGAGGTGAAACCATTGACAAATTTGCAAGTTTGTGGTGACATATCCGACCGAGATTCGTTTTGATCCCTCGGAAAAACCAGCTGAAAACCGGAGGCATCTTGTTCCCTTCCCTGCCAACCCTTGCTGAGCTCGGGACGGCCTGGCCCGTCATCGTCTCGCTCGTCATGATCGAGGGCCTGCTCTCGGTCGACAACGCGATGGGAATCGCGGCCATGGCCTCGAACCTCCCCGAGCACCAGCAGAAGCCCGCGCTGCGCTGGGGCATCATCGGCGCGTACGTCCTGCGCGGCGTCTGCCTGCTTCTCGCGGGCTGGATCGCCACCAACATGTGGCTGAAGGCGGTCGGCGCCGTCTACCTCCTCTACCTGATGGCCTCCGGGCTCGTGGGCGAGGAGCATGACGACGAGGCCGACGCCGAGGGCAAGCCGCACGCCAAGCGCGGGTTCCTCATGACCATCGTCGCCATCGAGGTGATGGACCTCACCCTGTCGCTCGACAACGTGGTGGCGGCCGTGGCGCTCGACAAGCGCATGTGGGTCATCTGCGTCGGCGTCTTCGCCGGCATCCTCGCGATGCGCTTCGTGGCGGGGTACTGCATCATCCTCATGAAGCGGCTCCCGATCCTCGAGAAGACGGCGTTCCTGCTCATCGGGTTCGTCGGCGTCATCCTGTGCACGGAGCTCGGGCTCGAGACGAAGGGAATCGTCTACGAGATCACCGCGATCCAGAAGTTCATCGGCATCTTCGCCATCCTCGCGGCGACGATCGCCTACAGCGAGACCAAGCTCGGCAAGGCGGCCTTCACCCCCGTGGTCGTCGCGGGCAAGCCGGTCGTCCACGCGATCAACTGGATCGCGGGCGCGCTCATCTTCGACCCGCTGAAGGCGTACGTGCTGACGCTCGCCAAGCCGTTCATCCGGATCTTCCAGATCGCGCGCAAGCTGATGGAGGACTACAACCGGACGGCGGACCTTTCCGCGCCCGCGGACGACGGAACGGCGGAGTAGGCAGCCGCGCACTGGCAACCCCGCGTTGCCCTTTTTCTCCAGCGACCGACCTGCGATGTGCGCGTCGGTGCCTGGTAGAAAGTTCACGAAGAAGGAGCAGAAAGATGAAAGAGTCTCTTCCGTCCGGGACGGCAACGGCAAACACCGCCATGGGCGACCCGCTCGCCGCCACGCTTCCCCAGCAGACCGCGCTTGCGACGCGCGCCGTGGGCGAGATCGCGACGATCGACACCGGCGTCGTCGTCCTGAGCGCCGAGCAGGGGCGCGCGTGCGAACAGGCCCTGAAGGGGCTCGACTTCGCCGCGATGTCCTCGGCGCAGATCGTCCTCATCGGCGCGAACGCCGAGCAGGGGCTGCACCAGACCCTCGACGGGTTCCTGGCGCGGCTCGACAGCAAGACGGCGGCGTCGCTGTTCAAGCTGTTCGACAAGCTGCAGAAGGGCGTGGCCGACGCCGACCTGCCGGCCGTGCTCGTGCAGGTCCAGGCGGTCGACAAGCCCGGCCTCGTCGCCCGACTCCTCGGCATGCTGTCCGGCAAGAGCAAGGACGACCTCATCACCGCGGCGTACCAGACGCTGACCGGCCTCATGGACGGGAAGACGCGGACGCTGAAGGACGAGATGGGCAAGCTCGAGCGCGAGCTCGGGACCGAGTGCGCCAAGCTCCTCGCGGAGCTGCGCGTGCTCGAGGACCTGAAGACCTCCTACGGCAAGCACCGCGAGAGCTTCGCGGTCGCCGCCGCAACGGCGCACGCGTTTTTGGAACAGTCGCGCGCCTACGTGGCCGAGCAACGCGCGCTCGTGGAGGCGAATCCCGACTCGCTCAGGAGCACGCGGCTCCAGGAGCTCGAGGCCAAGCTGCAGATGCTCGAGAGCCGCTCGCTGGCGCTCGAGGGCACCTACACGCGCCTGCCCGCCGACCAGCTGGTCATCCAGCAGATCGAGCAGGCCGGCGTGAGCACGCTCCAGGAGACCGTCACCACGGCGAACGCCAGGTTCGCAAGCATCAAGATGACGCTCCTCGCGCTCCACGGCACGCTGATGGTCAAGAGCGTCCAGGCCATGGGCGAGCGCCAGGCCACGCTCGACCGGCAGCTCAACGCCGTCCGCGGCCAGCTGGTGAAGGAGGTGGCGACCGCGGCCGCGAACGCGCCCGGCGACAACCGCCTGGCGCAGGCGCATCAGATCGAGAAGATCATCGCCGACGCCAAGGAGGTCGAGACCATCGTGGCCAAGGCGCGCGAGGACAACGCCGCCAAGTTCGCCGCGGCCCGCGCCGTCTTCCAGAAGGCGCGCGACGACATGTCCAAGCTCTCGTAGCGGGGACGGCTCGGAAGACAGCTTCAACGTGCGGCCCGGCGGATCGTGCGTGATCCCCGGAGCCGCTCCACCATCAACGCGCACGCTCAATCAGGAGGGCAGAAATGCTCCAGCTCAAGATCCAGAAGCCCGGCGACCCCACCCCCAAGCTCCGCCTCTCGATGAACAAGGGCGACCGGTTCACCGTCGAGCTCGAATGGGACTCCCCGCACGACCTCGACGCCCACGCGCTGCTCGCGACGAACCCCGGCACCGGCGCGAAGGTCGACAGCTTCGACAAGGTCCTCTCGACCTACAACTGCGCGAAGACGAACTCCGAGGGCACGCTCCCGGGGAACCCGGACGGGTCGTTCGAGACGCCCGACGGCGCCCTGCACCACAGCGGCGACAGCAAGACCGGCGTCGACAAGGCCGTCGACGAGGTAATCACGGTGAACGGCAGCAAGGTGGCCGCCGACGTGAACGAGATCCCCATCTTCATCACGATCCACCACCTCGCGCGCCCGGCCACGTTCGGGGACGTGAAGCACGCCGGCATCCGCATCAAGGACGCGGGCGGGCGCGTGCTCGGCGAGTACAAGCTGTCCGACGAGTTCTCGGCGTACGACTGCGTGCAGATGGGGTCGCTCATCCACGGCGCGAACGGCTGGGAGTACGCCGCGGTCGGCGTCGGCTTCAGCGGCAACTTCAACATGATCCTCGAGAACTTCAGCTAGCCGCCTGGCGACGCCCGCGCGCGTCGCCCGTTTTTTCCAGAGTCCGAGCATTCGTTCGGAAGCTGGTAGAACGACCAACCTGGAGGAACCAATCGTGAAGCCTACCGTCATCTCCTTCGGAACCGGCAAGCCGCCGGAGCCCGAAAAGGAAAAGGCGACCGGGCCCACGATCATCAAGATCGCGCCCGAACCGCCCGTGCCCGTCGAGACCCGAAAGCCGACCGCCGTCTCGTGGCCGTCGACTCCTGCGCGAGAAATTCCGCAGACAGCCGTCGTCGCGAAGCCGAGCGCCATGCCCGGCACGCAGCGCGTGCGGATTGCCGTGAAGGTCGAGGACATCGTCGTCCGGAACCCCGGGATGCGCCGCGAGCTGCAGGAGCGCGTCGTCCGGCTGGTCGAGATGACCAACGTGGACGACGCCACCGACCGCGTGGCCGTCCTGTGGGGACACGAGACGCAGAAGGCGTACGCGGACCTCGCGGAACGCGGCCTCGACCTCTGCCGGTCCGAGGCTCTCACGAGCGCAACCAAGCACGTGAGCCGCATGACGGAAATCCTCGGCCTCATCGACCTGCGCAAGGTGTGCGGAATCGAAACGGGCGGGATGTTCGGCTTCCTGCGTCGGACGACCGGCGCGATCGACACGCCGGAGGAACTCGAGAACGCCCGCGTCGAGCTCAGCCAGCTCGTGAGGCGGATGAACGACCGCGTCGAGCCGCTCCTCCTGCTGAAAGAGGAAATCGAGACGGTCGGCATCGAGACCGACAAGGTCGCCGACGAGATGGAGGCGCTCGCGGAAGCCGCGGCCTTCATCTCCGATTACCTCCATGCGACGAACCCGGCCAAGTCCGGGCTCGCGGCGCGCTTCATCGAGCGCAGCGCCAGCCTCACGCAGTCGCTCGCGCAGATCCGCTCCGGCGGATCCGCACGGCAGCTCCAACGGGAGCAGCCGCTCAGGCTCATCGCAGCCGTCCAGCACGCGACGCTCGTCGCGATGCCCGGATGGCTGAGCAGCATCGCCAACGTCCTTGCGATGCTGCAAAGTGCCCGGAAGCCGAACGCCACGGAAGTGGACGAGCTCGGCGAGAGCACCGCGAAGATCACACAGGGACTCAACGCGTAAACAACCAGACAAAGGAAGTGTATCAATGTCACTCAAACTGAACATGCTCAAGGACGGCGAGAAGAAGCTCCGTCTGAATCTCACCAAGCGCGGCGTGCACGCGCCCCCGCCGGCAGACGTCGCCATCGTGATCGACGTCAGCGGGAGCTTCGAGGGCGAGCACACGGACGGCACGATCCAGTCGCTGCTCGAGCGGCTCGTCCCCTGGGGGATGGTGTTCGACCCCGACAAGAAGCTGGACGTCTTCACCTTCTCGGACGGCGCCGGGCATGCCCACCACGTGGGCGAGATCACGCCCGAGACCACCGAGGGCTACGTGCTCAACGCCATCGTGAACCGCGTCCC
>JAHFIS010000062.1:2775-5551 GCA_023246275.1 Candidatus Uhrbacteria bacterium | reverse complement strand
AAGAAGGTCATCGACGTGGAGAACAGCGTGACGATCGTGGACGACATGATCGACGTGTTCCACCGGCTGATGGAAAAGAAGGCCCCGGGAATCTTCCACGTGACGAATCCCGGATCGATGCGCCACCGCGACATGCTCGGGCTGTACGAGGAACTGGTCGACCCGGCGCACACGAACGAGTGGATCGACGCGGACCAACTCGTGGCGCTCGGGCTCGCGACGAAGGGACGCTCGAACAACGTTCTTGCCTCGACCCGGCTCGCCGAGTTCGGGATCGCGATGCGCCCGACGGCCGAGGCGCTGCGCGACACGATGGAAAAATACGCGGAGGCAAAGGCGCGCGGGGCTTGACCCTCGCGTCTTTTTTTGCTACCGTTCCCGTCTCGCGCAAAGCCATGTCGGCCAGCCGAGATCACGCAGTCATGGCAATCCGTCGCTCGACGGATTCCAGGAGTACGCATGTACGAAATCGTTCACCGCGAACCGCATCCCGATCGTCCGGGGGTCGTCCTTTCCGAGTCCGTCACGATCCGAGACATGGGCGGGCTTGCCGCCGGATCGCTTGCCGGCGTGCGGGCGAAGTTCTCCGTCCAGTCCATGAACGAGACGCTCACGCGGCTCGAGACGGAGATCGCGGACGGCTCGTTGAACATCGGCGACTGGCGGAAGGGCGAGATTGAGATCGTCCGGCTGATCGGGATCGTCGCGAACCGATTCTACCTGGAAGCCGAGTACGAGGTGCTCTTTCCGCCGCGGAAGGGACAGGCGTCGCCGAACCGCGGGACGTATCGGAACATCGTCTGGGTGTCCGGCGTCGACGCGGGAGCCGGCGCGCTGCCGCTCACCGCGGACGGTGGGATCGTCCTGACGCGCTCGTTCCGGCACGCGGTTCGGCGGTGGACGCTTGAGCTTCCGCGCGGCATCCGCAGGCCGGGCGAGGACGCCGTCGCGTGCGCGCTGCGCGAAGCCCGGGAGGAGGCCGGCGTCGAACGGACCGCGACGAGCAGGACGGTCGACCTCGGGATCCACGATCCTGACACGGGGTTGCTCCGCCAGGAGGTCCGCATCGTCGCGATCACGGACGTGGTCGCCGACCCGGAGCGCGTCGACCGCGACGTTTCCGAGTCGCTGATGGGTCCGGTCGTCATCCCGATCCCGCGGTTTCTCGCGATGGTCCGCGAGGGCAGGATTCCGTGCGGCTGGACGACCGGCGCGTTCACGAAGGCCATCGCCCACGGCCTCATCGACCCGAAGCTGCTCACGGCCTAGACGCCTCCAAGGCGTCTCTTTTTATCTTGACGGGAACCGCGTTTGGCGGTAGTCTCAATCCGTTATGAAAGCACTCATTGCCGCCGGCGGACACGCGACTCGTCTTCGCCCGATCACCTGGACGACCAATAAGCATCTCATTCCGCTTGCCAACAAGCCGATGCTTTGGCATGTCATCGACAAGATCGTCGCGGCCGGGATCAAGGACATCATCGTCAACGTGAACCCAGGCGAGGTCGACTCCATGAGCAAGGCGTTCGGCGACGGGTCGAACTGGGGCGACGTGAAGATCTCGTACCTCGAGCAGCTGGGCGGCGCGCGCGGCGTGGCGCACGTGGTGGCGAACGCGAAGGAGCATCTGGAGGGCCACCGGTTCCTGTTCTTCCTTGGCGACAACATCATCCTCGGAAGCATCAACAAGTTCGTGGAGCGCTTCGAGAATGAGTCGCTCGACTGCATGCTCGCGTTTTCGCGCGTGAAGGATCCTCAGCGGTTCGGCGTGCCGGAGTTCAACGCGGATGGGTCGCTGCGACGCATCCTCGAGAAGCCGTGCGACCCACCGAGCGACTTCGCGGTCACGGGAATCTACCTGTACAACGAGGATTACTTCCGGGCGTTCGACGCGATCAAGCCGTCGAGCCGCGGGGAGTATGAGATTTCGGACATCAACACTTGGTACATCGAGCAAGGCAGGAAGGTCGGCTACGAGGAAATCACCGGCTGGTGGAAAGACACCGGCACGCCCGACGCGCTCATCGAGGGAAACGCGCTCATCATGGACTCGCTCGACCGCGACTCGTTCAAGGTCGAGGGCGACGTGGAGGAAGGCGCGCAGCTGCATGGGCTGGTCTCGATCGGCCCCGGAACGAAGGTGAGCGCCGACTGTCTCATCCGCGGCCCGGTGACCATCGGCGCGAACTGCGTTCTATCGGGAGCCTACGTCGGGCCGTATACCTCCATCGGCGACGGCGTGACGATTCGCGACACGGAGGTCGAGCACTCGGTCATCTTCGGCGGCGCGACGATCGACACGACGGAGCGAATCGCGACGAGCCTGATCGGCCTGAACGCGACGCTCGTCGACGCGAGGCGCACGCATCCGAAGTCGGCGCACCGCCTGATCGTGGGGGACAATAGCTTCGTGGAATTGTAAAAAATCGATCAAGAAAAAATGACCCGCTCGGGTCATTTTTCATTCTACTTTTCCAACCTTCTCTCAAACAGTCCGCTCTCTCCATCCACCGTTCCGAAGAACCATAGGACCGCCCCGTTCCCGGACGGAGCGAAGGCGCGGAGGTCCTTTCCTTCGACGAGCCTCGTCACGTTGCGCTCTCCGCGGCGATCGAGCTCGGCGGCGTAGACGGCGTCGTCCTGCGCGTAGAGGACGTAGGAGTGGCCCGGGTACCAGGCGACCCAGGTGACCGGCGAGGAGAGGCGGGTGATGGTCTCGTCGGTGTGGGAGGTGGCGTCGTACACGTGTAGGTCGAACCCGTCGGTATAGAGCAGG
>JAHFIS010000062.1:0-2765 GCA_023246275.1 Candidatus Uhrbacteria bacterium | reverse complement strand
GCCAGTAGGTCGCGGCGGCGTTGAGAAGGATCGGCTGGTCGCCGCCGCTTGGCTGGACGAGCACGAGGCGGCCGCGGGACCTGTCCTCGAGCTGGATCAGGCCGGTCGGTCCGGATTCTACGACGTACTCCCCGAACGGGACGTAGGCGAGTATTTCGTTCGATTCCCCGTGCGAGCGCGAGACGGCCACGCGGTCGGCGGACGGGGAAAGGGTTATGTCAGATGCCGGAAGGGATGCAACGGCCGTGCCGGTGTCGGTATATACAAGGGTGACCGTGTCCGTTCCGCGGTCGGAGGCGGTCGTCGAGAGGACCGATCCGTCCTCGAGCCAGTCGAAGCGAATCGTCGCTTCCGTCCCGACGGGCAGGCGGCTGACGAGGGTCTCGGAACCGTTCGACAGCGAGTCGATCCAAATTTCCGTCCACTGACCCTTCGTGGCCGCGTAGGCGGCCTTCGTTCCCTGGACGTTCAAACTGACGGCACGAAGATCGGTATTCCGGATGATGGACGCGGGAGCATTAAAAAAGAGGACGATGTCATCCGCGAACGTGGTTTTTTTGCTCTCGACCGGAAGGGTTTTTTTCCAGGAGGAATATCCGTCCTTTACGGCGGAGAGCTCGTGGTCGCCGGGAAAGACATTCTTGAGCAGGGAGGGGGTTGCGACGCCCTCGTCCGTGCCATCAAGGAGAATTTCAGCCCCCTTCGGGATCGAGCTGACCGAAAGAACGCCCGTCTGAACGACCCGTCCCGTCCCGAAATTGTATCGGTATCCCGCGGTATACAAAACGACCAGGGGGGCAGTAACCAAAAAAGCACCCAGAAAAACAATGAAAAGAGTGCGTCGCGTTCGTTTTTTCATAGCATTGGCATTCTATCACAAAATAGGGTATTCTAGGCCCATTATGCATCCAACTCTCATGTCATCGCACCGCAAGCCGCGCACAGCCGCCTTCCTGATCGTCGCCGTCCTTGTGGGGTCGTCCTTTTCAACCGGTTGGTTTTTGAGCGCGAGGCAGAGCGCGCGGGCCGCGGTTCCTGAGGGCGAGGGTCACCTGCTCGACAAGGGAACCGTCCCCTCCTCGCTTTCCGAGGACGTGAAGTTCGACGAGTTCTGGGACGTTTGGAAGTTGGTGAAGGACAATTACTACAAGCAGCCGGTTTCCGACAAGGCGCTGTATTACGGGGCTATCCGCGGGATGGTCGCCGCAGCGGGCGACCCGTACACCATGTACTTTGACCCGGAGGCGTCCAAGGGGTTCAAGAGCATGCTCTCCGGCACGTTCAGCGGGATCGGGGCCGAGCTTGGATCGAAGGACGGGATGGTCGTGGTGGTGGCCCCGCTCGCCGACTCTCCCGCTGAGAAGGCGGGACTGGCCGAGGGAGACATCATCCTTTCCGTCGACGGGAAGGACAGCACGAAGATGTCCGTGGACCAGGTCGTGGCGCTCGTCCGAGGAGTGGAAGGGACGGACGTCAAGCTTTCGGTCGTCCACGAGGGAGCCGACCATGCCGATGACATAACCATTACGCGCCAGATTATCAAGGTCGATTCCGTGAAGTGGAACGTTGACAAGGAAGGGATCGCGACGATCTCCATCTCGGAATTCAACGGGGACACGACGGGCCTGTTTAACAAGGCGGTCAACGATGTTCTGTCGAAGAACGCGAAGGGGATTATCTTCGATCTCCGGTCGGATCCGGGAGGCCTGCTGACCGCGGCGATCGACGTCGCGTCGGCATGGACGGGATACCAGACGGTGGTCATGGAAAAGCAGCAGGATGACGCGCAGTCGCTGCCGGGCGTGTCCGCCCCGAGGCTCGCGGAAATCCCAACGGTCGTGCTCGTGGACGGAGGAAGCGCGTCGGCCTCGGAGATCGTCGCCGGAGCCCTCCAGGACTACGGACTGGCCACGATGGTCGGAACGCAGACGTTCGGGAAGGGGTCCGTGCAGGATTTCCGTGACCTGCCCGACGGGTCTTCCGTGAAGATCACGATTGCCGCCTGGTACACGCCGAAGGGCAGAACGATTAATGAAACGGGACTGACTCCCGACGTAGTGGTGGAATACACCAAGGAAGACGCACATGCCAAACGCGATCCGCAAAAAGAGAAGGCCCTCGAAATCCTCCGCGCCACAGCAGCGCCAGCGGCGCGTTGAGCGCGAGGTCTCCTCGGGAGGAATCATCTTTCGCCGTCACGGCGGACGGGTTGAGTTCGCGCTGATGATGGATTCCTACGGCAAGTGGGCGTTTCCGAAGGGGCACGTCGAACGCGGGGAATCCATGGAAGAGGCCGCGGCGCGCGAGACGCTCGAGGAGCTCGGGCTTTCCGAGATCCGCCTGCTCGAGCCATTGGGAAAGATCGACATCTGGTTTCGGGACCGCTTCGAGAAGAAGGACGCGCTCATCCACAAGGACATCCACTACTTCCTGTTTGAAACCACCCCGGATGCCGAGCTGCATCCCGATCCCGCCGAACACTCATACGAGGCCAAATGGGTCGCGCCGGAACGGCTTCTGGCCGAATCGAGCTACGCGGACATGATCCCGATCCTGAATCGCGCCCTCGCGTATGTCTTGCCAAGTTCCTCCCGCCGAGTAGACTAGAGCCATATGTCACCCCTCCTGCTTACGGGTCGCGTCGAACGCGGCGAAGGAATCGCAACCGGCCTCGGGTGTCCCACGGCCAATCTTGCGGTGGAGCAGGGGGTTATCATTCCGGCGCTCGGCGTCTATGTGGCGGAGACCATGCTAGACGGCTCGAC
>JAHFIS010000061.1 GCA_023246275.1 Candidatus Uhrbacteria bacterium | reverse complement strand
GGGAAAGAAGGAAACCCAGGAGAAATTGTCGACCGCGGAGCTGTCGGTCGTGAGAAAGCTTCTTGCGACGATCTTCGCGACGAAACGGGGAGAGCTTGATATCCAGGTACGGAGGGAAATCGGCAAGAATCTCGACGAACGGGAGACGGCGGCCCGAAATACGCTAAGGGAGGCGTTCCGCGCGGTGCCAGTAGAAAATTGGGATCCGGAAAGGCTGGCGAAGCTTTACCTGGACGCCGGGCTGTACGTGGACGCCAAAAATGCCAAGCCCTTCTTTTTGGAAAATGATGCGGAGTCATCCGTTCGAATCGCCATCGCCGAGGCAGCCGACGCGAAGAACTCTGCCGAGCGCGTGCTCCTCCTTCGCAGGGCCGTCGACGAATCGAGAAAGGATCTGCTGCGCCAAAGAGACCCGGAGCGGATCGAACAGCAGCGGCTGCACCTTGCGGCGTATGACGCCCTGCTTCGCGCGTTGTCTGACGAGGACTTGGCCGGAGAACCGTTCAAACTGCTCTCCCAGGCCGACGGATTTCGTCCGATCGCGGTCGAGCGGCTCAGGCTTGAGGTAATCCGACGCGCTGTCATTCTTGTCGAAGAAGACCGTGAGAAACTCGAACGGCTTGTCCGGCTGGAATCGGAGGACATTCGCACGTCGTCCGAATATGCCTCCATCCGCCACGCCCTCTTGATGGCCGAGCTGGACGCCTTGTTTGGCGGCAATCCGAAAGGCTGGCTCGACGCGGCGGTGAAGGACGTGCGCTCAACGATGTCGTACGACGGCTTTTTCCAACCGCACGAGTTCATGAAGCTCGTCGCCGAGACCGCGGCGCGCGTCGGGGACTTCGGTCTCGTGGAGAATCTGGCCTCGTCCACCTGGTGGCTTCCGGCGCATGTGAAGCCGGAGGACAGGCCCAACCTGTACCTTTCCGCGGCAAAGGGCTGCATCGCGACGAAGAATTTCGACAAGGTCGTCGAGTACCTTGAGAATGATCGGATCGAAGAATTTTTTTACGACGAAGGAATCTTGTTTACGGAATTCATCGTCGAAATGCTAGAGGCAGACCAGATTGAACGCTCAGAACTGATCGCGACCAAGTACAGGGGCGCGCACAGATCTGTTCCTCACCAGATCAACGCGGCCAAGCTCGCGGCCAATGCCCGAAGGGGTTATGACATGCTGGCCCTCGCGAGACACTGGACGAACCGCGCGGTCACGAACATGGAAGTGTCGGAGCTCCTCGCAAGCGCCGCCATCGCCACGCTCGGTTACGTCGCCGCTGCCAAGAAACGCATCGCCGAATATGTTCCCAAGCCCTGAGCGCCGAACCGAGCCGACGATGGACCACGACCGCGACGACCCGGCCGTGCTTGGGGCGCTCAAGGACGAGAAGAACCCGGCGGTCCGCGGATATCTCGCGGGGCTGATCCGGCAGGTCGGGGCGATCTGCGAGAGGCATGGCGCGAAGGCAGCGGACCTTGGAAAGAAGGAAGCGCAGGAACGTCTGCCGACCGGTGAGTTGTCGACGGTACGAAAGCTGGTCGCGAAGATCCTTGAGATTCGGAAGGGGAATCTTGACATCGGGTCGAAGCGGGAGATCGTTGCAGGATTGGATGAACGAGAATCGGCGGCGCGAAATCTAATGGAAATGCTTATACGGCACGTTGCGCTCGACCATGATTCTACGGAATTCCTTGTTACCGCGTATCTTCGCGCACAATTGCCGAGCGAAGCGAGAAAAATCATCGAGAGTCCAACGTCGAAGTCGGAGGTGACGCTTCAGGCCAACATTTCACTGGCCGAGGCGTTGGAATTGAGCAAGACCGACCCGCCCGCGGCGAAGGAGATTCTCAGCCGTGAATTCCTCTCTTCCGTTCGAAACGCGCCAGATTCTTGGAACGATCGCACCCGGTTGTATCTCACGGCGCTCGACGCGAGGCTCAGCCTTCTTACGGACATGGAGGTTGACGAGTTGCTCGGAGAACTAAAGGCGGCCAAACCCGAATTCACTAGTGTGCTCGAGATTGAACGATTGGTCGTCGAACAGTTCGCAAGGTTGGGGAAGCAACCGACGAAGGATGATTTTCGGAATGCGACTTTGCGGTCGAGGGAATTTTACAAGATGAGTGATCGAGAACGCGTCGAAAGCATTCTGCTTCGATTGGAAATGCGTCAATCCCACGGGATTGACGGTCACGACCTCTTTGACCGGGCCATCGCGTTCGCCCAAAAGGGAGGGTTCGAAGAAAACACGATGGTGAAGGCGATCGCCCGGACGGCTGGCGTGGTTGGCGCGCTCGACGTCGCCGAGACGCTATTCACGATGACAAAGGAATCGCACTCCCTCATGGGTGCCGAATACCATCGCAGTTGGATGAACGCGGCGGAAGGGTGCATCCGCGCGAAACGGTTCGATACCGCGCTGGAAATTCTTCGGGACCCGTTCCGGATTCCCGGGCCGAACAAGCCCGACGTCGCAAGCATCCTTGCCGTGGCTCTTCTTAATGATGACCAGGTTCAGCAGGCAACGGATGTGTATGCGGAGTGGTTTCAAACCGTTGACAACCTGGTTCGTTCCAGGGAATACGACGCGGCATTGGCGCGTGGCGGAACGGACGTCTTGTCCGCCGTCGAGCCAATGATTCATCGGCTGGAAGGACCGGAAGATTTGACTACCGCCCTTTCTGTCGCCAACGCGGCAATCGCCACGATCGGGTATACTGTAGCCATGCGAAAGAAATTCTCCGAATATGTTCCTAAGCCCTGAGCGCAGAATCGAGCCGACGACCGAGAACGACCGCGACGAGCCGGTCGTGCTTGGGGCGCTCAGGGACGAGAAGAATCCGGCGGTTCGCGACTACGTCGCTGGGCTCGTTCGGCAAGTCGAGAAGATCTGCGAGAGTCGCGGCGCGAAGGCGGCGGACCTTGGAAAGAGCGAGACGCAGGAAAAGCTGTCGACCGACGAGCTGTCGACGGTGCGGAAGCTGGTCGGGACGATCCTTGGAATGCGGCGCGGGGAACTTGATTCGGAATCGAGGTCGGAGATTCTCAGGGGGATGGATGCGCGGGAGGCGGCCGCACAGCAGGTCCTTGAGTCGGCGGTTGCCAAACTGAATCCATTCCACTTTCGTCGCGAATGGATTGAAGCGCTGTTAAGGGAGGGAATGATCGACGATGCCGAACGGATGACAAGAAGATTGCTTCCCGACAGCAAGTTTGGCGAGGCCAGGATTCTCATGGCCCGCGCGATTGGAACGGAGGCGTCGAACCCATCCGCGGCATGCAAGCTGGCGACTTCTGCGGCCAGGAGTTGCGATCTGGAAGCCATGATTGCGGGAGGCCCCATTCCAGACACGTCATTTTCGAATGACGAGCGCATACGTCTTTTTTCTCAGGCCTACGCCATGCGATTGCGCCTGTTGGAAGAATCGGACCTTCGGAGTGAGACATCTCTGCTGCATGTCGCGGGAATAAGCTGGTGCTTGCCGCTGGAACGCGAGCTGCTTCGACGGGAACTGGCGAGGCGAGCGTTGGTACCCGACGAAAATGATTCCGTCGTCGAACATCTGGCTGGCCGCGTATACACGGAAGAGCTCAATGAAAAATCCAGAATGGAAGTGAACGCGCAGTTCGCGAGGATAGCCGCGGAAAACGGGGAGTCCCCGAGAACGATGCTCCTCGAGAGCCTTTGGAGTGCGCACGACTGGGGGACGTCAAAGACACAGTCCGCGGACTGGATCCGCGACATTCTGTTCATCGCGGGAGAGGTGGGGGCGCTGAAGCTGGTCGAGGACGTTGCCGAGGCGTCGTGGATGACCGACATTATTCCGCCCATCGACACCTGGAGTCATGTCGCAGCCGGGTGTATCGCCGCCGGGAGGCTCGACGAGGCATCGAGCATTCTGCGATCGCGGCTTGCGGCGGAACCGATCTATGCGTCCATGACCGCGGAACGGATTGCCAAGAAAATGCTGGCGTCGGGAGACAGGATCGGCGCCGAGCGATTTGCGGAGGAAATGCAGGCGGCCGGCCATCCGTTCGAGCTGCGAGCATTAAACGAATATCTTTGCGTCCGCGCCCGCGGCGGAGAGGACGTTCTGAAGGAGATGGAGGAAGACCACGGGCCGAATCGATTCAGCAGGATCGCCGGCGACCGTGCTCTTGTGGCGATCTCCACGATCGGCTACGTAAGATCCATGAGAAAAACCATTGCCGAATATGTTCCCAAGCCCTGAGCGCCGAACCGAGCCGACGATGGACCACGACCGCGACGACCCGGCCGTGCTTGAGGCGCTCAAGGACGAGAAGAACCCGGCGGTCCGCGGATACGTCGCTGGGCTCGTCCGGCAGGTCGAGGCGATCTGCGAGAGTCGCGGCGTGAGGGCGGCGGACCTTGGAAAACAGGAGGCTCTGCAAAAACTCACGTCCTCGGAGCTCTCGTCGGTGCGAAAGCTGGTGGCGAAGATTCTCGAGATTCGGAAGGGAAATCTAGACATCGGGTCGAAACGGGAGATCGTGAATGGGCTGGACGAACAGGAGGCGGCGGCGCGGGAGATGCTTCAGGGGGCGGTCGACGGAATGCGGACGAGCCAGAAGCTTGTGGAAGACACGTGCCGTCTTTTCCTTCGCGCCGGCCTGCCTCGCGAGGCACGGAAGTTCATGCTGGCGGGCATTGATCATGCGGGTCCCTTGTTACGGGTAAAAATCCATCTCGCCATGGCAAGGGAACCGGGGACGACGTCGCAACAGGCCCCAGCGTATCTTTCCGCGGCGCGTGGCGAAATAAATAACATCGTCGATCTGCCAACGCGCGTGAACGCGATTTTGGACTGGCTTGACGCATGGTTTTCGCGCGCGGACGACGCAAAGGTTCTTGATATCGCATCCAAGCTGTCAAACGTAAAGGATGGAACGTTTTTGCCGCAGGCGGAACGGATTCAGGTCGAACTCAAACGCCGCGGGCTTACGGATCCGGAAGGGAACCTGGAGCCGGCGATGAGCGACGCGTACCAAGAATTGGAAAGCGGATCCGAATTCAATGAGCGCGTGGAACGTTACCTTGTTTTGGCAGAAACGATGCGACGGCTTGGCGAGGAAGCCTCTTCTCCACTGAGTGCCGCGATAGCCGTTCTTTCCGACATCAGTGGCACGCGCAACCGATTTACTGCCTCGCGCGCAGACTTGGTCGAATCGTGCGTGCGCGCGGCAGCCAGGAACGGTTCGTTTCACCTCGTCGAGAATCTTCACGCAAAAGGATGGTGGATCATCAAGGGTACGACTGGCCCGCCAGGGCGGTTTGCCAAGGACGCCGCGCTCGGATGCATCGACGCGGGAAACTTCGACAAGGCGTTGGAATATATGCGCGAGGGCGACGACGACCGACGTAAACGGGAACGAAACAAGTTCGAAGTTGCCCCGGTCTTCATCCAGGCCCTCGTGGACGCGGGAGAGATCGACCGGGCGTGGAAGGTCTTCGAAGAATTTTGCGACGGCGACGCCTGGGAAAAGAAAAAAATCATTCTCGCAAGCATTGCGAAACGCGCGTCACAGGGCGAGGACATCCTTGACGAGACGAAAGAGGCCGTCCGCGAAATGAAAGAGAACCCGTTCC
>JAHFIS010000005.1:12995-14624 GCA_023246275.1 Candidatus Uhrbacteria bacterium | reverse complement strand
CGCGGCGATCTGCGAAAGCTCATGGCTCAGATGCCCTAGGTATGGAAATTTCCTACACGTCCGCCTTCGTCCGAATGCTCAAGTCGTTACCAGACGATCTCATCGAGGAAGCGTTGGAAAAGATCGAGCAATTCCGAGATCCGGCAAACCATGACCGACTGAAGGTTCACAAACTCGGCGGACGTCTGAAAGGTCGCTACGGATTTTCCATCAACTATCGGATTCGAGTGGTGTTCGGATATACCGAATCATCTCCCAAGGAGGCGGTCCTTCACGCGATCGGCGATCATGACGTCTACGGCCGCTAACGACAAACGCCGGCCTCGCATGAGGCCGGCGTTTTGATTCACCTAGTTGATCTCGATGTCGATGTGCTGGATCTCCGGAAACCGCTCCCGGACCCGCGTCTCGATCGCGTCGATGCGCTGGCCGATGAGCCTTGGGATGCGGTCGAGGGAGTCGATCATGGCGCGCTTGAACGACTCGACGCTCTCGGTCGCCTCCTCGAACTGGTCGGCGACGCTCCAATCCTCGAACAGCTCGCGGGCGAGCGCCGATCCGTTGAACTCCACGTCGCACTTGATGCGGTACACGCAAAGGCCGATCTCGCTCGATCGAAAGTCGAGAACCTTCTCGATGCACGGCTCCGCGTTCAGGATCTCGAGCACCTCGTCGCGCATCTCCTCGGGCATGGCACGGCCGATGACGTACGAGCGGTTCTTCAGGATGAGAGTGACGGCGACGACGGCAAGGAGCGCGGCGATAATGAGCGATCCCGCGCCGTCCCAGCGGCCGTTGCCGGTGAGCTCGGCCATCGCGATGCTTCCGGCAGCGACGAGGATGCCGAACACGGCCACGCTGTCCTCAAGGAGCACGGCGAGCGTCGACGAGTCCGACCGCTCGATGCGCTCGCGCCAAGACAACTTTGGATACGCCGTCGACAGTTCCCTCGCGGCGGCGTACAGCGCGTACGACTCGACGCAGGCGGACACCGCGAGGACGACGAAGACCAACGGGCTGATCTCGACGACCTCCGGGCGCAGAAATGCCTCGAACCCGTGCAGGGCGTTGACTCCCGCGCCGATGAAGAAGATCCCGCAGGCTGAGATCAGTCCGAAAAAAAACCGCTCGATCCCGTAGCCGTACTCATGACTCTCGTCCGCGCGCTTCGTCGAGCGCTGGAGCCCGATGAGCAGGAGCAGCTGGTTGAGCGTGTCCGCGAAGCTGTGCACAGCCTCGGAAAACATGACGCTTGAGCCGGATACGGCCGCGGCGGCCGACTTGATGGCCGTGACGACCACGTTGCCGACGAGCGCGATGACGACCGGGGCGTGGCCTTGGGCGTGGGAATGGGACATAGGTGGGTTCGCGCATCCTATCACGGTTCCCGAGGCGCGCAAAAGAAAAGCGGGCCCTTAGAGCGGGCCCGCGTAGGCGACGGTGTGCCAGACCTGGTGGTTGTGCGGCCGGGACGTCGGCAGGACGCGAACGTCGAGGCGCGTGCCGTCGGGGAGGCGGACCGGGAAGGTCTTCCGCGTGAAGTCGATGGGCGGAAGAAGGAACACGGGTCGCTCGTTGGTTGCCGCGCGGGCCGCGTCGAGCATGGCCGCCTCGGTCGCATGCTCGGCG
>JAHFIS010000005.1:0-12985 GCA_023246275.1 Candidatus Uhrbacteria bacterium | reverse complement strand
CAGAAGCGCGTCTCGGCGGGATGGGTGGTCAGAAACCGACGCGCGGAACGAACCCAGGCCGGCGCGCCGCTGACCACGGCGGCCTCGAGGGCGTGCAGCACCTCGCCGTCGCTAAGCTCCGCGAGCGCGGCGACGGCGAGCCGTCCGCCCGAGACGAGCCAGTCCATGGTCTCGCACACGAGAAGCGAGTTGACCCGGTTGTACGGGTGCTCGTACAGGCCGGTGGTCATCGCGAATCGCGTCTCGAGGAATTCCTGGAGCGCGAACGGGCTTTCCACGTCGAAGGCGGCGTCGCGGACGGACTGGACGGCCCGGAGCACGTACCAAACGAACGGCTCCCCAAGCGGCTGGCCCGCGATGCGCGAGTCGTGCGTCAGGTACGTCAGCGTGTCGCACAGGCTCTGGCGGAGCCCGAGGTCGCCCGTCTCCCTCGCGATCGCGATCACCCGCTCCGTGTCGATTTCGAACAGGGCGAAGGCCTCCTGAATGGCGGGATCCTCGCGCATGAGCCGCTGTCCCGACTCCTCGTGGTCCGGAAAGCCGTGCCGCCGGAGGATCGGCTCGACCGTGTGCGAGAACGCGGGATGCCCGATGTCATGGAGAAGCGCCGCGGCGGCCGCGTGCAGGGCGTCGTCGAACGGGACGTCGTGCAGGGCGGAACAGGCGATGGCCGTGGCGCACATCCGCTCGGAGTGCATGCGCCGCGTGAACGGCTCGAGCTCGGTGGTCCTGGATTCCTTTCCGTCGCAGAACGGGACCATCGTCGCGGGAACCCCCTTCGTCCCGCGCTTCAGCCCGAGCTGGCGGATCCGGTCGAGCCGGGAAAACGGGGGCGTGGCACGCAGCGCGTTCAGCGCGGCGGCATGCTTGGGAAAGAACCGCTGCAGATACCCGATCGCCGTCGGCGACGCGGAAACGATGCCGAGCGCATACCGCTCGATCGTGAATTCGGAAACGTTCGGATGTGTCATTTGGTCGACCTCCGTCTCACCCTACCGGCCCCCGTCGCGGCGGTCAAAAGGACGGTGTGGATAACACGGCGAATAAAAAATCCTCTCGATCAACGAAAGGAAAGGATGGCGGCAACCGCCCAGCAAAGAAGGAGCGCGACGACGATCGACGTCACCGCGATTGTCCCGTAGCCCCCGGACGGAACCGTCGGCTCGGGGGATCCGTCGGAACGGACGCGCGGCGCGTCGGGAACGCTGGGCGCGGCCGGGATGACGGTGGCGACCGTTCCCGGGGACGCGTCGGAGACCCAGACCGGAGCGGACACGATGCCTTCGGGAAGGTCGACGTCACGCGGCGACGGGACGGCCGGACGCGCGCGCTCCGTGATCTTCGGCGGAGCCAGCGGCTCGACCTCCGTCGTGACGGGATCCTGCGGAAACTCCGGGGGCGTGATCCGCTCGGCCCGGGACTGCTCGGCCCGGAGCACGCCCTGCGGCGCGGGCATGTCGGCCGGATCCATCACCAGGCCGACGTTGCCCACCATGGTCATGGGCGACGCGCGGCGCCGTTCCACGGCGCGCGGCTCGCCCCACAGCTGCCCAAAGTCGACGATCGTCAGCGAGGAAACGGCCTTGTACAGGTAGAAGGTCGTGTCATCCGCGTTAAAGTGCGGGACGAACTTTCTTGGCAGCGTCACGCGCAGCAGCGGAATGCCGTTGATCACGAGCGCGTCGTCGAGCTTCGCGTCGACGCCGGCCCAGAACACGCGTCGAAGCGTCTCCAGGAACTCGGGGGTAAGCGCGGTCTTCCCGATCCGCGGGCCGTAGTACCATGCCTGCCGCGGGGCATCCCCGCCCACGGCCGTGTTCCACCGGGACGTCTTGGCGTCGTCCGAATCTACGTTCATCCATCGAACCCATTGTTCTGCCATCGCAGCCTCCGACCGCATCTTGGCCATTTCAGGGCCTTTTGTCAATGCCTGTCGCTTGACGGATCGAACGTCGCGTGATTTCATGCGGCCAGTGCCCAGAGGGAACCATGGCAACCATTCTCACCGGAAAATTCCCGGACAAGGACGGAACCCTGACGTCGTTCGACCGCATGCCCGTGGAGGTAACCCGCGACGGCCGGAGGCTTCACTTCCGCGTGACCGGAAGCGGCGCGGGATCGGCGACGCTCGACGACGGCTCGGCGCGCGGCCTGTTCCGAACGCTCGACGGAAACGACTTCGGCTTCGAGGTCGAGACGGAGCCCGGCGGGATCCGGTACCGAATATTCCAAGGGACCGCACAGATCGCCACCGGAAGGATCTTCAACCTCCCCCCGTGAACGCACGCGCTCGCGCCTTCTCCACAGGCGCTTTTTTGTTTTTTGTTGTACAATGGTTCCGTCCTATGACCCCATTCCTCTACGTTTCACTCGCGCTCTTCGTCTTCTGGTGCGGCGTCTTTTTCCTATCGAGGAAAACACGCCAGGAACAGCTCGTCATGAGCGTCATCGGCCTCGCGCTTTCGCCGGGCGCGATCCTGATTGCCTCGCTCGACGGCACGACCGCGGACGCGTCGATCGCCGGTTCGGTCGGCATCGAGGACCTGCTGTTCGCCTTCGCCGTGTTCGGCCTCGCCGCGGTCATCTACCAGGTCGTCCTCGGCAAGCACGCAAAGAAGCTGCGCGGCGACCGCATCTTTCTCTCGCACCCGGCGTCGCACTGGCTGGCGCACCTCGTCATCTCGCTCGGCATCTGGACCTGCGTCGCGCTTTCCCTCACGGTCGTGCTCGCCCTGACCGCCGCGCAGGCCGTGGTCGTGGGGGGCCTCCTCGTCGGCACGTACGTGATCGCCGACCGCAAGGACCTGATGTTCAACGCGCTCCTGTCCGGCGTTTTCATCTCGGTCCTCGTGTTCGCGGCCGAGCAGATCTTCTTCGTTCGCATGTTCCCCGACGCCGCCCCCGCCTTCTGGCAGGCCAGGCACCTCGGCGGGCTGATGCTCGGCGGAATCCCCGTCGAGGAGATCGTCTGGTCCGGCGTCGTCGGATTCGCCATCGGGCCGCTCTACGAGTACATGCGGGAAATCAAGCTGAAATAAGCTATGCCAACGGACACGGAATTTTTCCACGGGCTGACGCAGACCGACTGGTTCTCTCACACCGAGGGCCAGCTTTCGATCGACGTGATGGAAACGGCGGGCGAGATCGTCGTGCGCTCGGCCATCGCCGGTGTCGCGGCCGAGGACCTGGACATCAGCGTAACCGTGGACACGGTCACCATTCGCGGCAAGCGGTCGCACGGCTGCGTCGAGGAACGCGACCAGACGGCGCACGTCCGCGAGTGCTACTGGGGAGCGTTCTCCCGATCGGTCGTCCTTCCCTGCCACATCCGGCCGGAGGACGCCGACGCCACGCTCAAGAACGGCATCTTGACCGTCACGCTCAAAAAGGTTGAAATGCGCGCGAGAGTCTCGGTGATTGAGCTCCAACCATAGCGTATGAAACTCATGACCGGGAAAATGAAAATCGCGATCGTCGCGGTTTTTTGCTGTCTGCTCGCGTTCGTCGCGGCGGGGGGAACGATCGCCTGGGCGCAGGGATACGACGGAAGGATCGGGCCGCGCACGTTCGTGGGAGCCGTCGAGGTGAGCGGGATGGATCCCGAGACGGCGCGGCAGGCCGTGCAGCGGCGCATCGACGCGTTCCTCGCGAACGGCGTTTCCGTCACGCTCGATGGCACGGAGGGACGAGTTTCTCTCTCGTCGCTGCTCGAGGCGAGCGGCGCGGAAATCGTTCGGTTTGATCTCGACGCGACGATCCGGGCGGCAAGCGCCGCGAACCATGACGAGAACGGGTTCTGGGACGCCACGAGACTGCTGGAGGCTCGAATGACGCCAACGACGATCCGCGCAGTCGTGAGCGGGAACGAGGATTCGATCGCCGAGGCCGTGCGCGCCGCGTTTCCGAGCCGGGAGAGGCCGGGGGTGGACGCGACGTTCGCCGTCACGAAGTCCGGAGGAGCGTGGAAGGCCACCGTGGTCCCGGGAACGTCCGGCGAGGAGTTCGACCTCGCCTCGTTCCGCTCCGCCCTGCTCGACCGCCTCGCGACGCTCAGCGACGCCCCGGTCGCGCTCGTCGTCGTCCGTCGCGACCCGAACGTGACGGAGGCCGTCGCGTCGGCGGAAACGGACATCGCCGCCGCGGCCCTTTCGCGCGCGCCCTTCGCGCTTTCTCTCCCGGCGGACCCCGCCGCCCCGTCGGCGACATGGAAAATTTCCGCCTCCGATCTCGCCACGATGCTCCGCCCTGGCCCGAACGGTCTCGACATCGACGCCGCCGCGCTCAACGAAGCGCTCGACGTCATCGCGGCCGCCGTCGACGTCCCGGCGCAAAACGCCCGCTTCGAACGAGCGGGCGGCCGCGTCGTCGAATTCGCAACGTCCAAGACGGGACGCGCCATCGATCGCGACCGCGCGCGAACCGACCTCGTCGCCGCGCTCAATTCCCCATCGGCGCCTTCGACGACCGCGACTCCGCCGATTATCCTCGCGTTCGTCGACGTGGAGCCGACCGTCGCCTCCGCGCAAGCCAACGACCTTGGAATCGCCGACCTCCTCGGCACCGGAACGTCGAGCTTCAAGGGGTCTCCGAAGAACCGCATGTCCAATATCCAGAACGGCGTAAACCTGCTCAACGGCCTCCTGATCGCCCCGGACGAGACCTTTTCCCTTCTGAACGCGCTCAAGCCGTTCGAGACGGAGAACGGCTACTTTCCGGAGCTGGTCATCAAGGGCGACAAGATCCTTCCCGAGATCGCAGGCGGCCTTTGCCAGATCGGCACGACCACCTTCCGCGCGGCTATGAACGCCGGGCTTGAAATCGTCCAGCGGTCAAACCATTCCTTGGTCGTCTCCTACTACAACGACCCGTCCAACGGCAACCCGGGCACCGACGCGACCATCTACGACCCCGCGCCGGACTTCCAATTCAGGAACGATACGGGGCACTACGTCCTGTTCGAGACGTCGATGGACGCGACGGCCCAGTCGCTCGCGTTCTCGCTGTGGGGGACGAGCGACGGAAGGAAGGGATCGTATACGCCGCCGGTCGTGAAGCGATGGATCCCCGCCGGGGACCCGGTCGAGACGGAGACGACGACCATTCCCGTCGGAGAGAAGAAATGTCAGAACGTGCACGTCGGAGCGGACACGTCGTTCACCTACACCGTCGCGCATCCGGACGGAACGAGCGTCGATCGCGTCTTCGAGTCGCACTATCGTCCGCTTCCGCAGATCTGCCTCGTCGGCGTCGAGCAATTATCCACACCCGAAGACTTGCAACCTGCGGAGGACAGCGTATCATCATTGGTAACCACTGACGCGCCGGTAACGAACTAGCGCGTCGGATGGAGGACCAACAAAAAGAAAATAAAAAAACGTCCGTTGCGCATTGTGATCTGCAGGCAAGAAATTTCAGTCGTGGAGAGATCTAGTCCGGAGACCAGATGCTTCCACGAAATGAAATCCCATGCTTGTCGTGCCTGCAGGTAACACGGCGCAACGGACGTTCTCAATCGCTTGAGGGAGAATAATATCAGCGATCCTCACATTTGTCAAGGATCGTCACCGCCGAATGTTACCAAAAAAGAACAGATCGCGCAAGCGGTCTGTTCTTTGCTGTGTATATTGACGTTTTTCCTGTCAGCATTGGCTAGATTTTTCCAAGGACCTTGTCGATCAGGCCGTATTTCTGCGCCGCGACCGGATCCATGAAATTATCGCGCTCCGTGTCCCCCGCGACCTTCGCCACCTTCTGGCCGGAATGCTTCGCAAGGATCTCGTTCAGGCGGTTCTTGATGACCATGATGCGGTCGGCATGAATCTTGATGTCCGTCGCCTGCCCCGAGAACCCCCCAAGCACCTGGTGGATCATGATCTCCGCGTTCGGAAGCGCGAACCGCTTCCCCGCCGCTCCGCCCGCGAGCAGCACCGCGCCCATCGACGCCGCCATGCCGACGCACATCGTGGACACGTCCGGCTTCACGTACTGCATCGCGTCGTAAATGGCGAGCCCGGCCGTGACCGAACCGCCCGGCGAGTTGATGTAGATCTTGATGTCCTTCGTCTTGTCCTCGGACTCGAGGAACAGCAGCTGCGCGATGATCAGGTTCGCGACGGTGTCGTCGATCTCGGTCCCGAGAAAGATGATGCGGTCCTTCAGGAGCCGCGAATAAATGTCATAGGCGCGCTCGCCCATGTGGGTCTTTTCGATGACGGTTGGGATGAGGATGGACATAGATAATGACGGAGTCGTGGAGTGATTGAGTCGTGGAGTCACTCTAACATACGGACAGCGTCCTCGACCAGCCGCCAGCATCCAGCGTCGTCGCAGACATGCGTTCCTGCCGCGACGGAATATCCCGCCGCCTTCCTGTGCCCTCCCCCGCCCATGGCGGACGCGATCTTTGCCACGTCGGGACCGGAGGACCGCATCGAGACCTTGATTCCGCCGTCCGGAGACTCGCGCATGACGAAGAGGACGTCGGACTCGGTCACCAGGTTGAGAAAATTGGAGAGTCCGTCGACCTCGTCATCGGTCGCCCCGTTCCCGTCGATGTCCGCCCGGGTCAGGAAGGTCGCCACGACGGACCGCGTCGAGTGCCGACGAATCCGTTCAAGCGCCGCGCCCCAGACGCGAAGGACGTTCACCCCGCGGTTCTGGTACATGTTCCGAATCACCTCCTGAATCTTCGCCCCGCCCATCAGCAGGTCGGACGCCGCCTCGAGCGCGCGCTGGTTCGTCCCCGAGTTCGAGAACACCGTCGTGTCAAAGCAGATCCCGGTCATCAGGCAGGTGGCCGCCTCGCGGCTTGGGACGACGTTGTTCTCCTTGAACCACCGGTACACGACCTCCGCCGTCGCCGGGGACGATACGACGACCTGGTTGACGGAGCCGTATCGCGCGTTCGTCGCATGGTGGTCGATGTTGATCGTCGTCGGTCGAGCCGGACAGAGCGCGAGGAGACGGGCGACGTAGGAGGCGTCGGAGCAATCGAAGGAGACGACGAGGTCGATCGTCGGGTCGTCGAAGATCGTAGCGTCGGTGGTGCAGAGATCGACGTTCGGGAGGAAGCGGTACTTCGTTGGAATCGGCTCGGAGACGAAGACGGGCACGCGGATACCACGGCCTTTGAGAAAGTCCGCCATCGCCAGCGACGATCCAAGCGAGTCGCCGTCGATTCGCTCGTCCGCGATAAACACGGGGCGCTTGGCCTTAAGGAGAAGGTCGTGGATTCGGCGGTGGGTATAGGATTCCATAGCGATGGGTGATCCTACCACCGGTTTGGCCTGGGGTCAATCGGAGACGCCTACGTCCGCACCTGCGCGTCCACGACCGTCACCCACTTGTCGATTGCCGCGGCGGTAACGAAGTTGAGCACGTCGCGGAAGACGTCGAACGGGCTTTCCCAGACGCTGAGCTGGACCATCTTGAATCCGGCATCCTTCAGGAAGTATCTAAACGCGTTGCGCGAGGCGTTCGCGCTCTCGGGAATGTCGAACAGGACCATGCAGGACTGGCCGGCGGGAAGCTTGGTGCGATTACCTTTGACGGCCTCGCGGACGGCGCGCATCGCCCCGTCCGACGTAAGGGCGATCTCAAGACCGTCCGCCGTAACGCGAGTCTCGATGAGCTTGCGACGGCGCATCCCGCGGATTGCGTCCATTTGTCGTTCGCGTTCCTTCGCCGCGCGGATCGCGAGAATCTGCGGATAGGTTTTCCCAAGCTGGTGATACTGCGACCCGGTGCAATCCGCGGTCTCATAGAGACCGATGAGGACGTCCTTTACGATTTCACTGCTCTTACGCTTTGCCATACCGGGTCATTTTAGTACGACCGCACGAAACTCACCAGCCTGGTGGATTTCGTGCGGTCGCATGAAAGTCACCCGGTATCTCGTTTCAAACCATCACGGGAATCGACCTAAAAGAAAAAACCGTCCGGCTAGGACGGAGAGGATGTCTTGAGCAGGGTGACGAGTTCCCGGCGGGTCATGGAGAACACGTACGCGGGAGAATCCAGGCGGATGTGTTCCTCGTCGGTGCGCTTGACGAACTTGGTCCGCTTGAACGAGACGCCGAGTAGCCGACCAAGGACGGCGAGCTCCATGGCCGTGAACGTATCGGGCTTCTCGAAGTCCGAGTAGATGATCACCAGACGGTCGTCGACGCCGACCTGATCAAGCTCCTCGAGCAGCCGTTCGCACGTGTGGGCCGCTCGGCGCTCGGCCTCGTCGGTCATGCGGGCGCGTTCTGCGGCCGCGCATCTCTCCTCGGCCGCGACGAGACGACGAAGGAGCTCGGCACCGTCGGTCGTGAGACGAACTTTGAACGAAGGGACCATGGAATCTCCCGATTGCGCACGCATCGTTGCACAACCACGCCCGATCGTCAACGCGTAACGGCAACGTCGGAACAAAAAACCGGACGCCCATCACGGAGCATCCGGCAGTCTCGGCCTTCTCACCCATAGCGTCGCCGTAACCCCGAGCGACACGGCTCCCGCGATCGCCCACATCCAGACGATCGCGCGCGGATCGTTGTCGAACGGGCGCATGGCGAACGCGAGGACCACGAGGGTCGCGGCCATTCCCGCCTCCTGGGCGAACGACTGGAGCGAGGAGAACGTGGCGCGGTAGCCCGACTCGATGCGCTCGTGGACGTACGCGTCGGCGAACGGGGCGAAGGCTCCGCGGCCGAGCTCGTGAATGGCGAGGAGGGCGAACCAGGCGGCGAGCGGCGGGAGGATGGCGAAGGCGAGCATCGGGGCGGCGGCGAACGCGAGGGCGAGGGCCATTCCCGCGCCGGTGCCGTCCTTCTGGCCGAAGCGCGTGCGAACGAGGAAGCCCGACGCCGCCACGACCGCGTACATGCCGATCCAGGTGTACCCGACTCCGTTCATGTCGAGATGCTTCAGCATCAGCGGAGCCCAGAACATGTTGAACGTCTGGAAGATCCCGTACGACGCCTGCATCGCCGCGGCCCAGAGCATCGTCGGCGACGAGCGCAGGTGCCGGAACGCGCGGCCGAGCGCGTCGAACTCTCCCATCGGGTGCTCGAGCTCCTTCCCGCGCATCAGGCCCGCCGCGACGACGAACGCGAGCACCGCGGTCATCCCTTCGATCGCGAACGCGACGCCGCGGCCGAACGGAGCGGCGAGATGGACGCCGAGCAGCGTCCCGAGAACCGTCGCGAGTCCCGCGATCGCCGTCGCGGTTCCGAACACGTGCGAGAGCGTTCCCTTCCGGTCCGGCGCGTCCACGATCCAGCTCGACAACGCGCCCGAGATGAACGCCGCGCCGACCGCGATGATCAGCTCCGCGCTCACCGCGTGCCAGAACCCGTGCGCGAGCGAGTACCAGAAGCCGCCTGCCGCGTAAAAGAGCGATCCCATCATCACGCTCCATCCGCGCCCGCGCCCATCTGCGAGCATCCCCGTGGGGATCTCGAACGAAAGCGTCGCGATCCAGTACACCGCGTTGACCGTCGCGATCTGCGCGAACGTCAGCCCGATGTCCGCCAGGAACGGCGTGTACAGCGACATCGTCGCGCCGAGTCCGAGGCGGAAGAGGAAGGTGAAGAGATAGTAGGTGGTCGTCGATTTCATACGGTTCATTTCTGCTCCTAAACAAAGCCGGCCCGGGGAAATTCCCGGGCCGGCTTTCGATGGCGAGGAATTACCTCGCCATCGTCGCGCCGACTCGGGAATACGAAAGCTGCATCTTCGTCCAATCGGACAAGATGGCTGCGTAACCCTGGTTGACGCGGCACGCGTTGTTCATACCTATTCATAAAACCACGGGGTCCCTTCCCTGTCAACGTCTGTGCTATAATTTCCCCGTTATCGTATCCCCTCCCGTCCCCTATGTTTCTCCTCAAGCTCGAACTCCAAGGATTCAAGACATTCGCGCAGAAAACGACGCTGTCGTTCCTTCCTCCCAAGGGCGGGGTATCGCCGATTACCGCGGTCGTCGGGCCGAACGGGTCGGGAAAATCGAACTTTTCGGACGCGATCCGGTGGGTGCTTGGCGAGCAGTCGCTGAAGCTGCTTCGCGGGAAGGAGTCGCAGGACGTGATCTTTTCGGGATCCGAGGGTCGCGGGCGCTCCGGATTCGCCGAGGTTTCGATGACGTTCAACAACGAGGACCACACCATGCCGATCGACTTCGCGGAGGTAACCGTCACCCGCCGGCTGTACCGCGACGGCAACTCCGAGTATCTCCTGACGGCTCGGCCGCGCGGCTTTCCGACATCCAGCTGTTGCTCGCGCAGGCCAACGTGGGCCAGCGGTCCTATTCCGTCATCGGCCAGGGGATGGTCGACCACATCCTCGTTTCCTCCCCCGAGGAGCGCAAGGCGTTCTTCGACGACGCCACCGGAGTGAAGCAGTTTCAGATCAAGCGACATGAGTCGATGTTGAAGCTGAAGCGGACGTACGAGAACCTCGCCGAGGTCGAGATGCTCCTCACCGAGATCGAGCCGCGCCTCAAGTCACTCAAGCGCCAAGTGTCGCGGCTCCAAGAACGCGAGGAGGTCGAGAAGAAACTGCGCGAGCTCGAGCAGGGATACTTCGGGACGATGTGGTGGCAGCTTACCGACGAGCTCGTGGGCGTGAAGGAGAAATTCTCGCGGCTCGACATTCAGGTGACCAAGGAAACGTCCGAGGTCGCCGCGCTCGTGGAGAAAGTCACGGCAATGGAGCGCGAGGAAAAGGAGAAGGACGTTCAGGACGACGGGCTCGTGGCAATCCAGAAGGAATACAACGAGACGCAGAAGCGTCGCTCGGGATTCCGCGACGAGCAGTTCAAGGTGCAGAAGGAAATCGAGATGGCGAAGGTGCGCGCGCAGAGCAACTGGGCGCCGCTGCCGCTTACCAAAATCATCGAGGGGATCGAAGGAGTGACCGAGGGGATCAAGGGGATCAGGCAGCTGAGTACGACGGAGGAGATTTACGCGAAGATTGACGAGCTTCTTGAATCGTCGACGACGCTCGTGTCGCGGCTCCAGCGGCCGAGCCCGGAGGACGTGGTGAGCGATCCGAAACTTGTCGCGAGGGTCGTCGAACTTGGCGAGCTGATCGCCGGGACCGAGGCCGAGCTGCGGACGCTGGAGGAGAGCATGAAGTCGCGCGCCGTCACCGAGAAGCAGGTGCGTACCGAGCTGTTTGACCTCCAGCGTGACCTGCGCCAGCGGCAGCAGGCGATTCACGCGGTCGAGAACCAGCGCAACGCGGTCGCCATCGACCTCGCCCGCCTCGAGGAACGCCAGGCGAACCTTGGCCGCGACATGGACGAGCAGCTCAAGGAGCTCGCCGGCGACATCCGCGGCCGCCGCGTCGAAGTCACGGTCGACACCGCCGCGACGTATCCCGAGATCCAGCGCCTGCGCTACAAGCTCGAGCTCATCGGCGGGATCGATCCCGAGATCGTGAAGGAATTCGAGGAGACGAACGCGCGGTTCTCGTTTCTCGACGGCCAGGTGAGCGATCTGCGCTCGGCCGTGGCGGACACGGAGAAGATCATCGACGAGCTCGACGAGGAAATTCACAGGCAGTCCGAGAAGGCGTTCAAGAAGATCAACGACGAGTTCGAGAAGTACTTCAAGATGCTGTTCGGCGGCGGAAGCTGCTCGCTGGTGAAGATGTCGCGGGACGAGGTGGACAAGGGGGTCGAAGGGGTCGAAGGGGTCGACGGGACGGAGACGGAACGCATCGCGCTGCGGATCAAGGAGCGCGAGGACCGCGTGGTCGGCATCGACATCCAGGCGACGCCGCCGGGCAAGAAGCTCAAGGCGCTCAACCTCCTCTCGGGCGGCGAGCGAGCCCTGACCTCGATCGCCCTCGTCTCGGCGATCATGGCCGTGAACCCGGGCCCGTTCGTGGTCCTCGACGAGGTCGACGCCGCGCTCGACGAAGCCAACACCTTCCGCTTCGCCGGCATCCTCGAGGAGCTGGCCAAGCTCACCCAATTCATCGTCATCACCCACAACCGCGCCACGATGGAGAAGGCGGACGTCCTCTACGGCGTAACGATGGGCGACGACGGCGTGTCGAACCTGCTCAGCGTGAATTTGAGCGACGTGACGGCCGGGGCGAGCGCGAGGCATTAGAAAAAATATGTACAAACCCGCAAAGATACTTGTCTCTCTGATACTGTTTAGCGTCGTTGCAACAACATTTTATTGGTTTGAATTGAGACCCTCAACAATCCGCAAGAACTGCTCATGGATTCATGAGCAGTCACCCGAGATTAAGGCTATCTCGGGCGATGAGTCAGTTATTGTCCCTAATACATCAAACTTAGATCTAAATACTTGGGAGGGACTTAATGCCGAGGCCGAGGCAAAATTAATGATGCGAAAAAAGGTCGGATCTTCCGCCGTAAGTGCAATGGACTATTGGAGAAAATCTACGAGCAAAGAATATGATTTCTGTTTGAGATCTAATGGGCTTGAAAAATAGCTGCACGAGCGACAGCTCTCCTATGCGCGATCTCACGGAAATGCAAGCAAGCGATTTATTAAAATCCCGCGGAGAATGTATTGCTCTCTGGAAAATTCATGCCACAAACAAATATAACGCAGTGAGATTACTGTGGGATGCCAGTACGATAGGACGGTTAGATGGAGATCCGGAATCAGGCGTTCAGACGCTCACAAATGAAATCCAATTACTGATGGGCTTGTCTCTGGAGAACCTACTTGAGGCACTGATCATTCAAAATGGCTCTGCAGAATTTCCAACGAAGCTTAGATCCATACACGGTACAAATCACAACCTGATGGCGCTGATAAAAGAAGTTGGGTGCGATATTGAGAGTACGGAATCGGAGATGATAACGGATTGTATCTATCGTTGGTCTACATGTGTAAGCTGGCGTGGACGATATCCCATACCAACGAACGCAAAGTATCTGACACGCCCGATTTCTGGTTCCAATGGACAAGATTTTAAAATATTCGACGCACTCTTTAAAAGATTCAACGGAATG
>JAHFIS010000060.1:1269-5797 GCA_023246275.1 Candidatus Uhrbacteria bacterium | reverse complement strand
CGGCGGATTTTTTGGCTGGTTGTTTGGAAGATAGCGTATGGCAATGGAAGGAACCCACGTTCGATTTGCGCGCGATTTGGCGGCGTATCTCAAGGTCGTCGATTTCGACGCCTACTATTCGGGCGCAGTGTATCCCGATTCCCGGTATCCTTCCGGGATCCCACGAGATCTGACGCACGGTGCCGACTGTCCGCACGATCCGTTCGCTCCGGGGCTGACTGACTTTGAAAAAGGCTGGGGAACGCACCTGGTTTATGATGCCCTCGCCTCGGTTGAGAAGGAAACCGCGCTCGCGATGATCGGCGATGACGTTCGCGAGGACGGATGGTCGTTTCATACGGCGATCAAGCTCGTGGAAGATCGGCAGTCGCTCGAATCCTTTCGCGAAGATCGATCGCCGCTTCTTCGTCTCCGGGTCGTCGAGCGTCCGCACGGGGAAGACGAGGCGATTTTGAAAAAATATTACGACGATTTGCAAATGGCATATGCCGGAGCATGGACGTTCGAAGAGTATGAACAGACGCTTCTGGCATGGAAAATTCCCGCCGACCGGGTCGACCGCATGATCGAGCTCGCCAGGCGGTTCGAGGTCGATCCCGACATTTTCTCCGCTGTACAAAAAATTTATCCAATTGTTCTTCAACGCTATGTCCTTCGCACCGTACACGACGCAAACCGCTGAGGACGTTCTCACGAAGGAAAAATCGTCCCGCGACGGGCTTTCCTCGGCCGAGGCTGCCGAACGCCTCAAATCGCACGGGCCGAACGCATTGGACGAAGCGCACGTTCGTTGGGAAAAGGTCCTTGCGCGGCAGTTCAAGTCGCCTTTCCTGTATCTCCTCGTCCTTGCGGCCGGGGTCTCGTTCATGCTCGGCGAGATGGTCGACGCGGGAATGATCGCCGGATTCGTGATCGTGAACGCGGCGCTTGGATTTTTCCAGGAGTATCAGAGCGAGCGTTCCGTCGAGTTGCTGCGCACGTTCGTCACGGCAAAGTCGCGCGTTCGTCGCGATGGCAGGGAATCGCTCGTAAACAGCCATGACCTCGTCCCGGGCGACATCGTCGTCGTCGAGACGGGCGACGTGATCCATGCCGACCTTCGGTTCGTCGAAACGGAAAGCCTGGTTATCGACGAGTCCGTTCTGACGGGCGAGTCCGTTCAGGTTGCAAAGGACGAGAAGGCGCTGGCAAAGGAGACGAGCCAGCCGTTCGAGGCGCGCAACATCGGGTTCGCGGGGACGACGGTCGCGTCGGGCCGCGGCGTCGGGATGGTCGTGGCGACGGGGAAGACGACGGAGATCGGGGATATCAGCCGCCTGACCGCGCAGACCGACGGGCCGAGCGCCTTCGAGAAAAGCCTCGGGAAGTTTAGCGTCCTCATCCTCCAGATCATCGTGGTCACGATCATCGCCGTCTTCGCCCTGAATATCGCCATCAAGGGCGCGTCGACGAACATCCCCGAACTGCTCATCTTTTCGATCGCCCTCGCGGTTTCCGTAATTCCGGAGGCACTTCCGATCGTCGTGACCACGACCCTCTCGCGCGGAGCGCTTCGTCTCGCCCGTCGCAAGGTCGTCGTCAAGCGTCTCTCCGCGATCGAGGACCTGGGGAGCATCGACGTTCTCTGCACCGACAAGACCGGGACGCTGACGGAGAACAAGATGGCCGTGGCCGAGGTCTCGTCCGACGACTCGGAGGAATGTCTGTATCTCGCCGCGGTCGGCTCGTCGTTCTTGGGGGAGGAAAAGGTCGCCGCGAACAACGCGTTCGACATCGCGGTTTGGAATTGTCTGTCCGAGGCCGATCGCGAGCGAGCGATGACGGAGAAACGATCCGACGAGGTTCCGTTCGACCCGGTGCGTCGCTGGAACAGCGTCGTCGTCGGCGACCGTCTCGTCGTGCGCGGGGCCCCGGAGGAGATCATCGCGCTTTGCAAGAACAAGGATGCGTCGGCTGTCGCCTGGGAGGCGGAGCAGGGGAAGGAAGGCCGTCGCGTGCTGGCTGTCGCGACGCGGTCGTTCAAGGGAAACGTTCCGACCGCGGACCAGGGCGGACTGACGCTTGCCGGAATCATCTCATTTGAGGACCCGGTCAAGGAATCGACGAAGACGGCCATCGCGCATGCGAAGAAATTGGGAGTTTCCGTAAAGATTTTGACGGGCGACAGCCTCGAGGTTGCCGAATCCGTCGCGCGCCAGGTCGGCCTGATCTCCTCGTTGGAGACAGGGATGACCGGCGGGGAATGGGCCGCGCTGTCCGAGCCGGAGCGCGACGAGGCCGCGAAGACGCATGCCGTCTTTGCCCGGGTTTCTCCGCAGCAGAAGTATCTGATCATCGAATCCCTTCGAAAGACGCTGGAAGTTGGTTTCCTCGGGGAGGGAATCAACGATGCGCCGGCGCTCAAGATCGCGTCGGTCGGGATCGTCGTCGACGGAGCATCGGATATCGCGCGCGAGGCGGCGGACATCGTGCTGCTCGACCATTCGCTCGAGGTGATCGTCGGCGGAATACGGGAGGGGCGCGAGGTGTTCGCGAACACGGTGAAATACATCAAGGCGACGCTTGCCTCCAACTTCGGCAACTTCCTTGCGATCGTCACGGCGACGCTGCTCGTCCACTACCTCCCGATGCTGTCCGTGCAGATCCTTCTCCTGAGCCTGCTCACGGACTTTCCGATGATCGCGATCGCGACGGACGCGGTGGATGGGCGGGAGCTTGCCAGCCCGAGGTCGTACGACCTCAAGGACATCATCTATGCCGCGACCGTGCTCGGCATTGTTTCGACCATGTTCGACTTCCTGTTCTTCGGGATCTTCCGTCACATGGGTCCGGAGCGCCTGCAGACCAACTGGTTCATCGGCTCCGTCCTGACCGAGCTTGTGCTCGTCTATTCCGTCCGTACGCGCGGATTCTGCTGGAAGGCCGTCGCGCCGTCCTCGACCCTTCTTTGGCTGACGACGGTCGCGGCGGTCGTTGGGATCGCCATCCCGTTCCTTCCGTTTGGCAGATCTGTCTTCCATTTCGTCCCGCCGACCGCGGCGATGGTCGCCCTGATCGTTGCGATCGTTGCGGGCTACCTCCTCGTGACGGAGACGGCAAAGTTCGCATACGAGTACCGCGTGAAGGCGCTTGCGAATTCGGCCAAATCACGATAAGTTCTACCCATGGACCCAAAGGACGAGATCAAATCGAAGGTGGACATTGCCGAGCTGGTCGGGGAGTACTTGTCGTTGAAGCCGGCCGGTCCGCAGCGCTTCCGGGCACTCTGCCCGTTTCACTCCGAGCGCACCCCGTCGTTCCACGTTTCGGCTGACAAGCAAATCTGGCACTGCTTTGGCTGCTCCGAGGGCGGGGACTGCTTCTCGTTCGTGATGAAAATGGAAGGGATGGACTTTCCGGAGGCGCTGCGTCATCTGGGAAAGAAGGTCGGCGTGGAGGTAAAGCGGTTCGTCGCGGCGGAGTCGAGCGAGAAGCAGCGGCTCGTGGAGGCGAACGAGGTCGCCGCGGAGTTTTTCCGCACGACGCTCGTGTCGTCGGACGCAGGAAGGGTCGCGCGCGAATATTTGGCGAAACGCGGAATCGACGCGACGCTCCCGGAGAAGTTCAAGCTGGGGTTCGCTCCGGACTCCTGGGACTCGATGACCTTCGCGCTTTCGACGCGCGGGTTCCAGGCGATGGAGATCGAGAAGGCGGGTCTGGCGTTGAGGCGCAAGGACGGGTCCGGGGTTTTCGACCGGTTCCGCGCGCGGATCATGGTCCCGCTTCGCGACCAGCACGGAAACGTCGTCGGATTCACCGGTCGCGTCCTTCCGGGCGCGCCGGAAGAGTCTGCCAAGTACATGAACTCGCCGGAGACGCCCATCTATCACAAGGGACACCTGCTGTTCGGACTTGATCTGGCCAAGCAGGCGATCAAGCGCGAGGGCCGCGTCATCGTGGTCGAGGGAAACCTCGACGTGATCGCGTCGCACAAGGCCGGCGTCGAGAACGTCGTCGCGTCGTCGGGAACGGCGCTTACCGAGGACCACGTTGCGCTCTTGAAGCGGTTCACGTCGACGCTCGTCTTTTCGTTCGACGCCGACGCGGCCGGGTTCAAGGCGGCGCAGAGGGGAATCGCCTTGGCGCGCGCGGCTTCGATGGACGTTCGCGTCGCGGTCCTTCCGGCGGACGCGGGAAAGGACCCGGACGACGCGGTTCAGAAAAATCCGCAGCTCTGGCGCGACGCGGTCACGAAGACCGTTCCCATCATGCAGTATTTCATCGAGCGTGCCGTCACCGGCCGCGACCTCGCCAACGTGGACGACAAGCGCGCCGTCGCCGCCCTCATCCTCCCCGAGCTTTCCCAGATTACGGATGTCATCGAGCGGGAACATTGGCTGCAGACGGTGTCGGACCTTCTTCGGACGGATTTGGACGTCCTCCGATCGTCGTTATCGTCGTCAACCAAGACAGCCATGGGGGCGGAGAAACAGGGCTCCCGTCGCCCGGAGCCAGGCATCAGCCGAACCGGCGAGGACGATGGGATGTT
>JAHFIS010000060.1:0-1259 GCA_023246275.1 Candidatus Uhrbacteria bacterium | reverse complement strand
CTTGGCCTTTTCCTCCAAAATCCGGAATCCAGGCCCATTCTGGTCATTTCCATCGACGATCGCTTCCTGCCCACGGAAGCCCTCCGTTTGCTTTACAAAGCCATGCGCGAGGAGTATGATTCCTCGCAGTCAATGGATCAGCCAGCCCATGTATTCTTTGGCCGGATGCGCAATCGCCTGCAGGCAAACCCCGAGGACGTTTCGCTCCTCACCCAACTTGCCCTGCACGGAGAAGATTTTGTCGCACAGTCGCCGCCTGAACGGGTTATGGCACAGATCCAGGAACTTCTTGATTCCATGACGGCATCTGCGAAAGACCGCCAGCGTAAGGCGATCGAGGCGGACATGCGCCGCGCCGAGGAGGCGGGCGACACCGCCGCCGTGGAAAAACTCATCCGTGAATTCAATGCATTGCGATAGGCTTTATCGCTTTTTCGCGTTTTGCTATGGTGAAGAAGATTCTCAAGAAGGTCGTCGTGAAAGTCGCGCCGAAGAAGGTTGTTGCGAAGCCGGCGCCCAAGAAGGTTGCCGCGAAGTCCGCGGCGAAGCACGTCGAGAAGAATACCGAGAAACATGTCGCTCCCCCAAAGGTGCGATATGTTCGCGCAACCCCGCCATCCGAGGAAACCCTCGGCCGTCTTGTCCGCAAGGGCCAGCAGCGCGGGTTCATCACGGAGAACGAGGTGCTGTTCACCTTCAGCGACGTGGAGGACTACGTGGACGCGTTCCGCGAGTTCCTCGACCGCATTGACCGCATCGGGGTCCACTTCATCGAGATGAAGGAAGGGATTCTCGGCCGCGGGAAGGAACACGGCGACGTGTATGACAAGATTCGAACCACGCACACGGCCAAGCGCATGGAGGTTCCCGAGCTGAGCCAGGACTCCATCCAGATGTACCTCCGCGAGATCGGAAAGATCCCACTCCTGAAGGGCGACGAGGAGGTCGCGCTCGCCAAGCGCAAGGAACGCAACGACAAGGAGGCCGAGCGCCGCATCATCGAGGCAAACCTCCGCCTGGTCGTGTCCATCGCCAAGAAGTTCGTGGGCAAGCAGCTTTCGCTCCTCGACCTGATCCAGGAGGGAAACATCGGCCTGTTCCGCGCCGTGAAGAAGTTCGAATACAGGAAGGGCTACAAGTTTTCCACGTACGCCACCTGGTGGATTCGCCAGGCCATCACCCGCGCCCTGGCCGACCAGAGCCGAACCATCCGCATCCCGGTGCACATGGTCGAGACGATCAACCGGTTCATGCAGGTG
>JAHFIS010000059.1:2494-5890 GCA_023246275.1 Candidatus Uhrbacteria bacterium | reverse complement strand
CCGTCCTTCTCGACAACGGCGTCTCCGGATCCGCGTCCGTGCCGAGCGGGGCGTCGACCGGGTCGCACGAGGCGCTTGAGCTGCGCGACGGCGATAAAAAGCGGTACGGCGGGCAGGGCGTCCTCAAGGCGATACGAAACGTCCACGCGAAGATCGCGCCGGCGCTCATCGGAATGGACGTGTCGGCCCAGCGGGAGCTCGACTCGCGGATGATCTTTCTCGACGGCACGGCGAACAAGTCGAAACTTGGCGCCAACGCGATCCTCGGCGTCTCGCTCGCCTGCGCCCGCGCCGCGGCCAGCGCCGGCGGCCTTCCGTTATACGCGTATCTCCGCCGCGCATTCGACCTGAAATACAAGTCCTATCGCCTTCCGACGCCGACGATGAACATCCTGAACGGCGGCGCGCATGCGGGATGGATCCTCGACTTCCAGGAGTTCATGGTCGTCCCGCAGCAGAAGAAATTCCGCGAGCGCGTCCGCTGCGGCTCCGAGGTGTTCCACGCGCTCGGCCGTCTCCTGAGGAAGAAGGGGTTCTCGACGCTCGTGGGCGACGAGGGCGGGTTCGCGGTCAGGCTGGCCAGGAACGAGGAGGCGCTCAAGACGATCGTCCAGGCGATCAAGGACGCGGGATACGCCGCTGGGAAAGACGTGATGCTTGCCATGGATCCGGCGACGTCGGAGTTTTATGACGCCAGGACGAAGCGCTACGGCCTGAAGGTCGACGGCGTGTCACTCACGTCCGACCAGATGATCGCGATGTGGGATAAGCTTTCAAAGAAATACCCGATCGTGTCGCTCGAGGACGGATTGGCGGAGGACGACTGGGAGGGCTGGAAGAAGCTCACCGACCGTCTCGGCGACAAGATGGCGCTCGTTGGAGACGATTTCTTCGTGACGAACGCCGAGCGCCTGCGCCGCGGGATCGAGGAGGGATGCGCGAACGCGATCCTCATCAAGGTGAACCAGATCGGATCGTTGTCCGAGACGATGGACGCGATCCTGCTCGCCCAACAGAGCGGCTACGCGGTGTCTGTATCCCATCGGTCCGGCGAGACGACCGACACGACCATCGCCGACCTTGCCGTCGCCGTCAACGCCGAGTACATCAAGGCCGGATCGCTGTCGCGTTCCGAGCGTCTGGCGAAGTACAACCGGCTGATGGAGATCGAGGAGGAGGTCGCGCGTTAACATCGCTTGACATCAAAATAAAACGCGGTAGGATTGCGCCCTGCCGCGTTTGTTTTTCCGCGACAGCTCGATACAGACTCACTGTCTTCGACAGAAAGGAAATCCCCGTTGAAAAAGTCCGATGACCGACCGAGCACGGAACTCGCCACTGCCATCGCGTTCCTGATCGACCGCCGGCAGCACCCCGACTGGTACGCGGCGAACGTCCACCCGTGGAGCCAGTTCGTCGCCGCGCCGTCCTGGCGCCTGGCGAAGCAGCTCCTGAAGGTCGACAGGGAACAGGTGTCAGTCATCGTCGAGCGATTCGTCGGTCAGGCGCTTGGGTCCCGCGACCCGGTTGCCTGGCTCTGCCTCGGCAAGGTTCGCCAGGACCGCGGCGACCACCTGCGCGCGATCGAGGCGTTCACCTACCTGGTCGACCGCGACCTCGACTTCAAGGCGATGTACAACGTCGGCGTTTCCCTCGTCGCCCTTGGCGAGCTCGACAAGGCGCGTCGGGCATTCGTCCAAGTTCTCGAACTTCGTCCTGGCGATTCGTATGCCGCCAAGGCGCTCGCCGAACTCCCTCCCTGAAGGCGGTCACTCCCGCCTTTTTTCTTTTGCCCGGATCGCATACAATGGCCTCGCTATGGATATCCCCAACCGCCCAAGGCCCGCCGTTCTCATGATTCTCGACGGTTTCGGCGTCGCGCCCGATTCCGACGGAAACGCCATTACCCGCGCGAACATGCCGCGGTGGAAGCAGCTCATCCGGACGTACCCGACCATGACCATCCGCGCCTCGGGCGAGGAGGTGGGGCTGAGCTGGGGCGAGATGGGAAACTCGGAGGTCGGACACCTCGCGATCGGCGCCGGGCGGGTGTACTACCAGACGTTTCCACGCATCAACCGCGACATCGTCGCCGGCGACTTTTACAAGAACGCCGCGTTCCTGAAGGTGGCCGAGCACGTCAAAAAGAACAAATCGACGCTCCACCTGATCGGCCTCGTGAGCGGAGGGCGGGTCCATGCGATGGACGAGCACTGCCACGCGCTTCTTGAGTTTGCAAAACGCGAGGGAATCCAGGACGTCGCCGTCCACGCGATCCTCGACGGACGCGACACGATCTACAACGCGGGGATCGACTTCGTGACGACGTTGCTCGCGAAGATCAAGGACGCCGGCGTCGGAAAGATCGCGACGATGAGCGGGCGGTTCTACGCGATGGACCGCGACAACCGGTGGGACCGTGAGGAGATGGCGTACAACGCGATGGTGAAGGGGACGGGAGAGAGGGCGACGGATCCGATCGAGGCGATACGGGCGAGCTACGCGAAGGAGGTGTACGACGAGCAGTTCGTGCCGACGGTGATCGTGGACGGGTCGGGCGCGCCGGTCGCCACGGTCAAGGACAATGACGCCGCGATTTTCTTCAACTTCCGCCCGGACCGCGCGCGCGAGCTCACCAAGGCGTTCGTGCTCCCGGAGTTCGACCGCTTCGTCCGCCAGCCGGTCAGGAACCTGCTGTTCGTGACGATGGTCGAGTACGAGGAGGACATGCCCGCGGTCGTCGCGTATCCGCCGGAAAAGATTTCGAAGACGCTCGCGCAGGTGATTTCCGAGGCGGGCTTGAAGCAGCTGCACATCGCCGAGACCGAGAAGTACGCGCACGTCACGTTCTTCCTGAACGGGACGTATGAGAAGCCGTTTGCCGGCGAGGACCGCGTACTCATCCCGTCGCCGCGCGTGGCGAGCTACGACCTCGCGCCGGCCATGAGCGCCGTCGAGCTGTCCGACCGCGTCGTAAAGGAAATCCAGTCGGACAAGTACGACTTCGTCGCGATGAACTTCGCGAACGCGGACATGGTCGCGCACACCGGAATCTTCGACGCCACCGTGAAGGCGCACGAGGCGCTCGACGCGGCGATCGGCAAGGTCGTGGACGCGGCGCTCGAGAAGGGCGGGGTGGTGTTCATTACCGCGGACCACGGCAACTCCGAGGAGCTCAAGAACCTCCGTACCGGCGACATCGACAAGGAGCACGCCACGAACCCGGTCCCGTTCGTGATCGTCGGCAAGCAGTACGAGGGAATCCCGTCGCTCGCAGGCGAGGTCCCGGACGGCGACTTGTCAATGATGTCTCCCGTGGGAATGCTCGCGGACGTCGCCCCGACGATTCTGTCCGTCCTTGGCATCCCGCAGCCGGAAGAGATGAGCGGCGCGCCT
>JAHFIS010000059.1:0-2484 GCA_023246275.1 Candidatus Uhrbacteria bacterium | reverse complement strand
GCCTCTGTTGTAAGAAACCAGTGCAAGCGGATTTCGTACGATCGCACGAAATCCGCTTGCACTCACGATCTGTGTCTGAAATCGAACGCATTCTGAAAACGCTCAAGCGCCGCTTCCCGAACCCGGGAGCGATGGAGCTTGGCGATCCGTATCGCACGGTCGTCGGCGTCGTGCTCTCGGCGCGGACGCGGGACGAGCAGGTGCTCAAGTTGCTGCCGGGACTGTTCGCGGCGCTTCCGACGATGGGGGCCTTGTCGAAGGCGACCATCGCGGAGATTGCCGCGAGAATCAACACGATCGGGATGTTCCGGCAGAAGGCGAAGAACCTGTCCGGACTGGCGAAGCGCTGCGTCGCCGAGCACGCCGGTCTTGTCCCGTCGACGATGGACGATCTCGTCCATCTTCCCGGCGTCGGCCGCAAGACCGCGAGTGTCGTCCTCGCATGCTGTTTTGACACCCCATCGATCGCCGTCGACACCCATGTGCATCGGGTGACAAATCGGCTAGGATGGGTTAAGACCAAGACGCCGGAGAAGACCGAGGCCGCGCTGCTCAGGATCGTGCCGACGAAGACGATGCGGCTCGTCAACCAGGTGTTCGTGAAGCTCGGCCGGTACGTTTGCCTCCCGGGAAAGCCGCGGTGCTGGATGTGTCCGATCCAAAATGACTGCCCGTTCAAGAAGAAAAATCTCGCCGCGCCCAAGGACGCGGACGCGATCGTCGCGGACATCGAGCGGAGGGAAACGCTTTTAGAAACTCAGCGTCTCACTGTCATTGGGAGCTCCTCAGAGCGAAGCAATCCCAGGCGAGAGATTGCTTCGGCTACGGCCTCGCAATGACAATGCCATATGGAAAACATCGATCATAAGATTTCGCATGCGATCGCGGACTTCACCAAGCGGTCGAAGATCCTTTCGAAGGTCGCCGTCCTTGGGGCGGTCGAGCTCATCTGGCTCATGGGCGGGATGCTGCTCGTGGTGGCGATGGTGAACACGGGAAGCCCAGAGTGGTTTAGCGCGTGGACTCCCGCGGCCTTCATGTTGTCGGGAGGGATCCTTGCCCCGTGGGGGCTGACCATGGTCGTCGAGTACCTGTTTCGCCGAATGCGGCCGTTTCAGCGCGAAGGCCGCCGCGCGCTCATCGACATGGCGATCGTTACTCCGTCGTTCCCGTCGGGCCACGCGACGCTCACCTTCTCGATGTGCGCGATCATCGCGGTGATCCGCCCAGAGATGCTCCCCGTCTTCTTCGCCCTCAGCCTGCTCATCGTTTTTTCTCGCGTCGCCGTCGGCGTCCACTTCGTCTCCGACATCGTCGTGGGCGCGTTCATCGGATGGTTCGTCGGCGGAGCCGCGTACATTCTCCCGATCCTGATTCTTTCGAAGTTCTACGTCCTATGAAAACCGTCTGCGTCTCCGGCGGGTTCGACCCGATTCATGTCGGCCACGTTCGCATGATCTTGGAAGCCGCCGCGCTTGGCGACGAGCTCGTGGTGATTATCAACAACGACAACTGGCTGATGAAGAAGAAAGGGTTCGTGTTCATGCCGCAGGACCAGCGCCGCGAGATCATCGAGGCGATTCGGGGCGTGACGCGCGTCGTGTTCACGTCGCACGAGCCGGACTTTGAGGACCGCAGCGTCTGCCGCGAACTCCGCGAGATCCGGCCGGCAATTTTCGCGCAGGGAGGCGACCGCGACCTGAAGGACGCGCTGGATCCGAACTCGTCCCAGAATCCCGAGGCGAGGCTGTGCGCGGAACTTGGCATTGAGATCGTCTATGGCGTCGGCCGCGGCGGAAAGGTCCAGTCGAGTTCCTGGCTCACGGCCGAGGACCGCGGCGAGCGCGCGTGCTTTTGCGGATCCGAAAAAAAATACGTGGAGTGCCACGGCAAATAATATGCGTCGAATTTTCATTCTCGTCGTTGTCCTCCTCGTCCTCGCGTCCGCCGCCTTCGCGGGGGACTTCGCGTATGAGTCGTATTTCCAGTCCCCGGCCAAGGACGCGGCGACGGTCCCGTTCGTCGTTGAGAAGGACCAGAACGCCGGGATGGTCGCGTACAACCTGCATGAGAAGGGAATCGTCGACAGCGCGTTTTTATTTCGACAATATGTGAAGCTTTCGTCGACGGGAACGTCGATCGAGCCGGGAACGTTCGAGCTGAAAAAGGGGATGAGCTTCGCGTCGATCGTCCGCGCCATGTCGCAGGCATCGGTCGCCGAGGTGCAGATAACGATTCCCGAAGGGTTCACGATCAAGCAGATCGGCGAGCGCGTGCGGGCGGCGCTGCCACAGATTTCCGAGGACGAGTGGAAGGCGGCGGTTTCCGCGACGGCGCCGGTCGGGGCGGTCAGCCCGTTCGTGAGCCAGAACAAGCCGGCGGACGTGGACCTCGAAGGCTACCTCTTCCCGGACACGTACCGCTATTACGCGACCGCGACCGCTGAGGACGTCGTGGCGAAGATGGTCGGCGAGATGGGCGACA
>JAHFIS010000058.1 GCA_023246275.1 Candidatus Uhrbacteria bacterium | reverse complement strand
TTGTTCTTAGCGTCGAGCATGGTCGGAACGTACAGCCGCCAGTAATCTGACATCGTTTCGCGAACGACCGGCCTCGGGCTTTGCGCGATGACGCCCTTTTCGACGAAGGTGAACGACTTGGTCTTGCCCGGGGCGTAGACGTAGGCGAGCGACAGGCGCCACTCGCACGAGCGGTCCTTTGCGCCGCGCATCGCCTTGAGGACGCCGTCTATGCCGAGCGTCTTGAGCGAGAGCTTGATGTGCGTCATGGGGAATCCGCCGAGTGCGGCGATGAAGAATCCCGAGTCCTCCACGAGCAGCGGTTTCTTGAATTTCTTGTACGCCTGCTTCGCCTTCTCCAGCGCAATCTCCGCCGGATCCTCGGCCCGGCTCTCGACGAGCTCGATCTTCGCCTGCTTCACCGTGATGCCGAGCGGGTTCATCGCCGCATTCGCGGTCGCGACCTTGGCGGCGTTGGAGGTGGCGAAATAGATGGTCTTCATAGAAATGTACGCCACTAAGTGGCGGGGATCATCAATGTTTACGCTAGTCTACGCGAAACGCTGACAAAAGAAAAACGCCGGCGGATTACCGTCGGCGAGGGGCGATCTGGAACGGGCGCGGAAGGTCGCGGCGGATGCGGCCGTCGATCTCGAGGTCCTTGGCGACGGCGAGCGCGACCGGCGTCTTCCAGTCGAAGCGGATGCCGTTGTTGATGCTGAAGGACATGTGAAGTCCGCCGCGGAACAGGGCGGCGTAGAACCGGCCGTCGCGGACCAGGACCGTTTCCGGCGTTCCGCGGAACCGAACCCTCATCGTGCCGTACGATCCCGACTGTATCGTCGGCGACCCTCCCCCCACGATCGTGTCGCCGGTTTCCGGGCGATACACCTGGAAGCAGGCACCAAATGCGAACTCGTAGAAACCGTCGTCAACCGCGGCGAACAGCTCCGACGGATCGCACGGTACGAACCCGGAAGTCTCCGTCAGAAACGTATCCATTCGTCCTCCTTGGACCCGCGCACTATAGGGACACGACGACGATCTGTCAACGCCCTCCCCGCCACTAAGTGGCGGGGATCATCAATGTTCACAGGCAATTTTATATCCGCGGACCGATGCGCTCGTACAGCTTGCGATACCCCTCCGCGTTCGGATGAACCCCGTCGCCGAGGTCATCGACGGTCAGGACGTCCGAGACTTCGACGAGCGGGAGCGATTCCGACGCGCAGAAGTCACGGAGAACGGATTCGTAACTGGCAATCGTCGCGTTGTCGTAGAACTTCTCGGGCGACCAGGCGATCGGCATCGACTTCGCCTCGTCGACGCGCGTCGATCCGATCATCGTGATCCGCGGCGTGAACGTCCGCGCGATCGCAACGATCTTGGCCAGGTTCTCGCGGTATCCGTCGATCGTGTTCTCGGGCTTGTCATGCGACCCGTAATACCGCGAGTCGTTGATTCCGATCATGATCACGATCGCGTCCGCCTTCCGCGCCCGCGCCTCGACCTCGATCCGCGCGAGGAGCCCGGCGCTCGTGTCGCCGTTGATCCCGAGGACGTAGACGCGATCCTCCGAGACCGTCTCGCGCTCGCGCAAAAATCGCCCGGCCCAGCCGTTGTGCTCGGGATCGCCGGCGCCGCGCGTGATTGAGTCGCCGAAGATGCAGTATTTGGACATAGGCCAAAAGTATAACACGACCTGACCGTCCCTAAGCCAAGGTCGCGTTTCGACTACCAACACCGAGTGTTGGTAGTCGCTTTCTTTTTCTTAGCTTGAGCAATGCTCCCAGAGCAAATCAAACATACTTCCGAGCATCGTCGCGAGAGACCTGTCCTCGACGAGGATGGCCGACGGGCTTTCAGGCTGCCAGAAGACGACTTTGTCGGCGAAAAGATAAAACGAGGAGGTGAACGGGGAGGCATCCGACAGGATGCGCGTGGTTCGTAGATTCTCCGCGTCCTTGGCGCGCATCGCGTTAGCCTCGGGGCTTGGCAAGGCGAGAGCTCGGAGCGGGACGTTTCTCTCTACGCGGCGCTTGATCCGCACGTCGCCGAACTCGCTTCCGATGGTTTCCAGAAACTTGTCAATCGCGCCGAAAAACCGGATCGAGTCCTCGGCCTCCTCGAACACGCGGACGTACGCATCGACAAATTCCTTTTTTCCCTGCAGCACACGAACCTTCGCCGGCCTGCTTCCCTGCTCATACAGTCCGATGAGGCCGGGCAGATCCGCGGTCAGCGCCATGTCGAGCGAACTCACCTCCTCCTGCTTCTTCCGCAACAGTTGGTGCACCGTCGACGGCGACTCGACCACGAACGCCTTCGCATACTTCGCCTTCCCGCCCGAAAACTGCGCCAGCCCGCGCTTCGTCAGCCCCGCGATCACCTTGTACACGTTCGGCCGCGACAACCCGAGGTGCTCGGCCAACATCGAAATACTCGCCGAACCGAGGGAGAGCGAGACGAGGTAGAGGCGCTTTTCATGCGCGGTCAGGCCGAGCTCTGTGAGAGCGCGGTCTAACGCGAGGATACGATCGGATTTGGCCATGGTTTGCATATGGTAAGTAGTTTGTATATTGATAGTATACTACTTTTTATACCTACTGTCAACACAGCAGTTTTTTACTTGACATTTTTGTTATTTCATGGTAGATTATCGTTATCGCCAACGCATCCCGCGTCACGACAACCCTTCCAGACTGGAGTTCACCATGCACACGGCATTCATCCACTTTAGAACGCTTGGCTGGGATTGCGGCAAGCATTCCCCCAAAGACGGATGGATCGAAAGGAACGACAGAAAGGCGTACGTTCTTCAAAACGCAACGCATCACGCCAGGCCGGAAGGCCAGTTCTGGTATCTTCTCAACCCAGGGAGGCCGTCGCCGACGGAGGACAAATGGTTCGGGCTTCGAATGATCATCCCCATGTTCGACCATCTCGTTATTTCCCCGGGCCTTCCCAACGGCTGGGTTTGGCCAGAACCGGACGCGAATGAGCTCCTGGCCTTCTTGCAGCAGCTCAACATGGTCCTCTCCATAAAACCTGTTGACGTGACCGTCGTCGGATGGGAACAGGAGCTGTCGATCCAAAGACCATATTTGGAAGGCTGTGGAATTCGAGATTTCAAGACGATCAAGATTCGCGGAGCCGGCGACCACATGCCCGACCTGCTCGAGCAATACCTCAACGGAGGCGACGTCCACAACCGACCGCCGATTAAAGTTTGCCGTGCAGGCCCGATGCACGGGATCTGATCACGTCCATTCGAGTCTCAGACTGCCAACGCTAAGCGTTGGCAGTCATTTTTCGTTTTCATGGACGAATCCACCGAAAACCGCTATCCTTCGCCCATCATCCTCACCCATATGACCCAAACCCAAACTCATCCCCCGCTCGTCGAGCGGATCACTTCCTGGACCGGATCCGTCGCATCCATCGTGCTGCATACGCTCGCATTCGCCGCGTGCGGAGTCGTTGGCGCGCTCGACCTGGCGCCATGGAACACGATCTTGCTCGTGCTGACCACCGCCGTGTCACTTGAGGCGATCTATCTCGCCCTGTTCATCCAGATGACCATGAACCGCCAGGCCGCGAGTCTCCGGAACGTCGAGGAGGACGTGGACGAGATCCAGAAGGACATCGATGAGATCCAGGTCGACGTCGACGAGATCCAAGGCGACGTAGACGAAATTCAGGAGGACGTGGATGAGATTCAGGAAGATGTCGACGAGATCCAAAAGGACGTCGACGAGATCCAGGAGGACGAGGAGGAAGAGATCACGCGGGACGGGACGCAACAGAAGATGCTCGGCGAAATCACGGCGCATCTGCAAGCGCTGATGAACGAGGTGGACAGATTGAAGAAAGTCTGAGGAGATCGTGTATAATCCGAATCGTATGAAACCAACCATTTATCTCGGAGCCGACCACGCGGGATTTGAGACGAAGGAGGCCGTTACGACCTATCTCAAGGAAAACGGCTATACCGTCGTCGACATGGGAAACGACAACATGGTGGCGAACGACGACTATCCGGACTTCGGGTACGCGGTTGCCAAGCGCGTGATGACGGACGGGAATGCGCGCGGAATCGTCATGTGCGGGAACGCCCAGGGAATCTGCATCGTGGCGAACAAGGTGCGCGGGGTGCGGGCGGCAACGGGGTTCAACGCCGAGGTGGCGCGGACAAGCCGTACCGACGACGACTCCAACGTGCTCTGCCTCCCGGGCAGGTTCCTCTCGACGAAGGAGGCGCTCGAGATCGTCCAGCACTGGCTCGACACGCCGTTTTCCGGAGAGGAGCGCCACGTGCGGCGTCTCAAGAAGGTCGACGACATCGAGAGCCAGGAGTTCGGGAGCTAACGAATCCCTATGATCGAAATCATCCCATCCCTGCTCGTCGAGTCCGCGACCGAGTTCGAGCGACGGCTGCGTCTCGTCGAAAACGACTGCGAGACGGTGCACGTCGACGTTCTGGACGGTTCCATGTTCGGGAACACCTCGTGGCACGACGCCCGCGCGATCGCGGCGATGCGGACGAACGTGAAATACGAGCTGCATTTGATGGTCGAGAACCCGCTGCCGATCGTCGAGGCGTGGCACGAGCACGTCAAAGGGACGGTCAGGGCGATCGTCCACGCAGAGATCTCGAGGCCGGTCGGTGCGGTTCTCGAGCATATTCGCGAGTTTCTCAGGCTCGAGGGCGGAGTAGCGATCAATCCGGAAACGCCGCTGAAAGACATCGAGAGCGTCCTGCACCACATCGACGCGCTCCTGGTCATGGGAGTTCACCCGGGCGCGTCAGGAAAGCCGTTCGTCGGCGACTATCTCCTCGACAAGATTCGCGCCGCGCGCAACCATCGGGCCGATTTGTCGATAGAAATAGACGGGGGCGTGACGCTCGAGCGCCTGCCGAGTCTCGTCGCGGCCGGCGCGACCCGCTGCTGCGCGGCCTCCGCGATCTTCTCCGATCCGGACCCTGCCGCCGCCTTGAGACGGTTGAAAGATCGTGCTAACATGGCCGTAACGTCCTAACATCCTAACGCCCAAACAACCTCCACGCCTATGAAGAAACTCCTCTCCGTCTTCGCCGTCGTCGGCCTCCTCGTCGGCTTCGGCGTCCACGCGTCCCAGGTCCACGCGGCCACGACTTCGCTCACCAGCCTTCACTCGGGCGACCTCATCCGCGGCACGTCCTTCAGCGCCGTGTATTACTACGGCGTCGACGGATTCCGCTACGTGTTCCCGAACGACAAGACGTACTTCACCTGGTACGCGAACTTCGACTCGGTGAAGATGATCTCCGATGCCGACCTCGGCACGATCCAGATCGGCGGAAACGTCACGTACAAGCCGGGATCCCGCATGGTAAAGATCAACTCCGACCCGAAGACGTACGCGGTCGACGAGAACGGAACGCTGCGCTGGGTCACCTCCGAGACGGTCGCAGTCGCCATGTTCGGATCGAACTGGAACACGAAGATCGACGACGTCGCGGACGCGTTCTTCGGCAACTACAAGAAGGGGGCGGACATCGAGGCGTCCGGGGATTTCGTCCCGGCCGACGCCTCCGCCGATGCCTCGGACATCAACCACGACAAGAGCCTGAAGGCCCCGACGATTATCACGATCTCCGACAACGCGTACGACAAGGCCACCTACACGATCCAGGCCGGAACCGCGGTCCGCTTCGTTAACGAGGGCGCAATGAGCCACACGGCCACGGCCGACGACGAGTCCTGGGGCACGGGAACGCTAACCGCCGGCCAGTCGTTCTCCCACTACTTCAAGGAAGGCGGCGAATGGAACTTCCACTGCAACTATCACTCCTCGATGGTCGGCGACCTGGTCGTCGAATAACGGGAGCGAAACGGGGCCATACGCCCCGTTTTCGTTTCAAGCGGCAGATGATATACTTGAAAAGTT
>JAHFIS010000057.1 GCA_023246275.1 Candidatus Uhrbacteria bacterium | reverse complement strand
GACCATTCCAGGAGCGCCGAGGCCACGTTTTGGAATTCCTGCCAATGCCCCCTCGGATGTCGGACGAACGCGTCGGTTTCTCCCATGCGAACGCGCACGACCGCGAACCCTCCGTGGTATTTCGAGATCGCCGCGCTGACCGACTGTCGTTTTGTCGCGATCAGGTCGCGATTGGTCGGAAGTCTCCCGTGCGTTTGTCGAAATTCCTCCAGATGAAGGCGGACGTTCTCGAAGTCCTTCCAAAAGTCCTTTCGTTCCTGAACGATCCCAACGTGGAAGCGTTCGCGAACCGCGTTCATTCCGCCGTGATGCCTGGCTATCATGTTGCTGAGGGACTTGGCCCCCGGGACCCTGTCCAGGTCGCTACTGGTGGGAAAGCGACCGTGCGTTTCCTGGAATGTCGCGATGACCTCGCGGACGTTCTCGAAGTTTTTCCAATGGCCGTTCGGATGGTTGTCGAGAGCCGCGCCCATCCGCTGGCGGACGGAAAGAAATCCGCCGTGGTGCCTGGAGATCGCATTCGAAAGGTTGGCGTGCCCTGTCGCGTCAAGGTCCATCTTTCCAGGGTACCGGCCATGTTCCGCGCGCCATGCCTCGACGGCCACGCGGACCCGGTCGAAGTCTCTCCAATGGGCGTCCGTCTGCCGGATCTGGGTCTCGCCCGTCTGTTCCCGAAGCCGTCGAAATCCGCCTCGCAGGATGATGGCCGCCGATAGCATTTGGTTTCCGGTTTCCTTCAATCTCCGCTGCGTCGGGAATTCCCCGCCGTGCTCCGCGCGCCACGCGGCGATCTCGGCAAGAACGTTTTTTTCGTCCTTCCAATACCCGTACGGCTTGCGTTCGGACATGATTCCTCCGTTGAAAGAGCGGACGGAGAAGGTAACAAAAAAGCCGGCGGGAGTCAACCGTCGGCCAGGGACTTGAAGCGCTCGACGCTTCCGTTTCTTTCGTACTCTTCGATCGCGTTCGCAAGGTCGCGGGCGGTCCACGATTCCTTGATCGTCGACCAGAACGCGCCGGACGCCACGGCCGCCGGGACGATGCGGGCGAGCGCGTCGGCGTGCGAGGCGAGGAGCGCGTCCGTGATCGGGCCGTAGCCCATGCGCTCGCGGACGGCGAGGAGGCCGCCGTGGTACTTGACGGCCGTCGGCAGGTGGCCGAACCCGTTTCTCACCAGCTCGACCTGGCCCGGAAAATGGCCGATCGCCGCGATGGCGCTTCGCATCTCCGCCTCGACGTTCGGCCATTCCTTCCAATGTCCCGCCGCATGCTGGTGCGGGGCGAACCCGAGCTTTTTCGCGGCCGCGTGCAGACCGCCGTGGTATTTCTGGATGGACGTGATCAGGCTGTCCTTTCCTTCCTTCCTGAGCTCGCCCGCGCTGGGAAACCTGCCGAGTCGATCGATGATCGGGCGCAGCTCGGCCGTGACGTTCCCCCAGTTCTGCCAGTGCCCGCGCTCGAGGTACCCGTCGTACCCCATCTTGGCCCGCACCGCGGAGAACCCTCCGTACAGCCTCATGCACGGCACCAGCCCGGAGTAGCCGTTCGCCCACAGGTCCTTCGCGGTCGGGAAGCGTCCGAGCTCCTTGATGATCTCGAGAAGCATCGGCTCGACCTTTTCCCAGGTGTTCCACTGCCCCCGCGCGTGCTGGCGAATGGGCTTGCCGTAGTGCCGCGCCGTGGCGGCCAGGCTCCCGAACTTCGCCGTGCACGCCGCGGACAGCTTGGAAAGCCCGCGTTCGGCAAGCTCCTCGGCGGTCGGGAACGCGTTGAGCTCCCCAATGACGTCCAGAAGTACAGGCTCCGCGTTCTCCCAGAATTCCCAGTAGCCCCCCGGGTATTTCTTCGGGACGAATCCCATCCGAAGCGCCGTTTCCGCCAGGCCGGAAAAATGGTTCTGGCAGGCGCGCGTCAGGTCGGAACGTCCGAGCGTCTCAAGTTCGGAGCCGGTGGGAAAATGACCGAGCTTTTCCGCGATCGCGCGCAGGTCGCGCTCGACCTCCTCCCGGACGGGAATCTTTGCGCGCGAGACTCTGGTCGCTCCCATCCGTTTGCGGACGGCGGTCAGGCCGCCGAACTTGGTGACGACGGCATGCAGCAGGCCGCCGATCTTGCGCCGGTGGATCTCGTCGTACGTCGGAAACCCTCCGGTCTCGTCGATGATTTCCCGCAGGGCCGCCTCCACCGCGGCCCAGTCGTCCCACGCGCCGGGTCGTCGGGCTTCCGTCGGGATGCCCATCCGCTCGCGGACGGCGCGCATTCCTCCGTGGCGCTTCGCGATGCTGTCCACGAGGCCGCCCTGGCCCATGGCCTCGAGGTCGTCGAGGGTGGGGAATCGTCCGAGCTTCGCCTCGGCCTCGCGAAGCGCCTCGACGACGTGCTCCCACGCGTTCCAGTAGCCGACCGGCTTCATCTGGATCGTTCGGGCGAGCATCAGTCGGAACGCGTCCAGGCTTCCGTCGGCCTTGAACGCGTCTATTGCCAGGGCGAGTTCCGGGGCGGACCAGCACTGTCGCACGTGCTGCCAGAATGCCGTGAGATTCGGTATCTCCAGCATGGGCACGATGGAGGCAAGGTCGTCCGCGTACGCCGCGACGACCGTCTCGTCGATGCGGATGCGTTTCTTTGCCATGGTCGTTTCTCCGGTATTTGGTGAAAGGAACGAAGGGCGAACGGTAACAAAAAAGGACGCCCGCGTCAATCCCGCGAGGGGACTGCCGGGGCGTCGAGGAGTCGCCGGAACGCGTCGAGCGAACCGGTCGTCGCATGGGTCGCGACCGCCGCGTCGAGATCGCGGGTCGTCCACGACCGCTTCATGCGTGGCCAGAGGACGGTCGGATCGGTCCCGAGCGCGGGGACGATCTGCGCCAGCGCGTCGGCGTGGGAGACGATCGCGTCGTCGGTGACCGGGCCGTAGCCGAGGCGGGCGGCGACGGCGGAGAAGCCGCCGTGATACTTGTGAATGGCAGTAACGACGGTGCCGAGGCCGTTGGCGCGAAGCCATTCCTCGGGTGGCATTCGGCCGTATGTCTCAACGGCGCGAATGAGGGTTCTCTCGATGTTGGGGAAGTCCCTCCAATACCCCTGCTTCGCGCGATACGTGCCGCCGTCGATCCCTAGGCGCGCTGCCACGGCAGCGATCCCGCCAAATCGATTCGCGACTGCGTTGCCCACGTTCCACATCCCACGCGCGCGAAGCTCGGTGAACGTGGGCATTCGGCCGAGTTCCGCGATGACGGGGCGGAGCGCGACCTCGACGCTTGAGAAGTTCTCCCAATGCCCAGGAGACCTTCTCTTGGGTTCCGGAAGCCCGAGTTTCCGCCTGACGGCATCGCATCCCCCGTGGTGCTTGACCATGCCCGATCGGAGCCATCCGGCGTTCCGCGCGATCAGCTCGCTCTGCGTTGGCATCCGCCCGAGCTCCCTCACGATCGGAGCGAGGATCCGTTCCACGTTGGCGAAGTCTCGCAGATAGCTGACGGGGTGTCGCGCGTGGATGAATGCAAGCCCAAGCCTGGATGCCATCCCCTCGAATCCGCCAGGTCCGGCCTGGATGACGCGCGCCAGCGTGGAATTTCCGTTCGATCCTAGTTCCTTACCCGAAGGCATCCGCCCGAGCCGTTTTGCAAGAGGTTCGACCGCGGCACGCACATGTTCCAGGTCGTCCCAATATCCGTTCGGGCGCTGACGACGGATTCCGTCCAATCTCATCCGCCTCTGAACCTCATCGAACCCGCCGTGCGTGTTCGTGACATAGTAGGCGACGGACGAGAGACCCCGATCGAACAGTTCCTTCTGCTTCGGCATGCGCCCAAGCTCCTCGGCAACGGGCCGGATCGCGGACTCGATATTTTTGAATTCCAACCAGTGGCCATTCGGCATCTTTCCCACGGTTCCTCCAAAAGAACGGACGGGCAACGTAACAAAAAAGGACGGTTCGGTCAACCGCCCAGGAGCATGAATCGTCTGGTTGATCCGTCCTTCGTAAATTCCGCGACCGCCGCGTCGAGGTCGCGGGTCGTCCACGAGCGCTTCATGCGCGACCAGAGGACGGTCGGGTTAACCTTGATCGTCGGGACGATCTTCGCGAGCGCGTCGGCGTTGGACGAGATCGCTTCGTCGGTGACGGGGCCGTGGCCGAGGCGGGCGGCGACGGCCTGAAGTCCTCCGTGGTATTTCCAAATCCCAGTCGCCAGCTTGGAGAGCCCGCGTTCCTTCATCTCGCGATAGGATGGAACCTGCCCGAGTTCCGCGATGATCGGTTCCATCGCCGCCGCGACATGCTCGAACCGTTTCCAATGGCCTTTTGCGAGCCTCATCCCGCTGGCATTCAGGTTGAGCCTTTCGGCAACGGAACGCAACCCACCGTGATGGGCAACCGCGTTCATGAGAGGTTGGTTTCCGGCGGCAAGCAGGTCTTTCCGGGACGGGACGCGCCCGAGCCGGTCACACTCCGCGAGGAACTCCCGGCTGGTATTTTCCCATTCCATCCAGTATCCGAGAGGCTTCGCGTCCGCGTTGTACCCGAGCGACCTTTGGATGGATGTCAGTCCCCCGTGCTTCTTTCCGATCGCGTCCATGACCCCGTGCCCCGCGTGTTCCACGACTTCTCTCGCGGATGGAAAACGACCGAGACGATCGATGACGCGGAGAATTTCCTCCTCGACGCGTTCTTTGTCGCGCCAGGTTCCCATGGCCGTCCGCGCAAGCGGAACGCCCATGCGATCGCGGACGCGTTCGAATCCCCCATGCTCGTGGATGATGGCCCGTCGCAGTCCGGTAAGCTTGCGCCGGCTCAGCTCGTTCGGCGACGGGAACGTTCCGGTCTCATCGGCGATGTCACGAAGGACGCGCTCGCACGTCTCCCAGCGCATCCAGTGGCCATGGGCAACGCCCTCGTTTGCGAACCCGAGGCGCTCGCGGACGGCGCGAATGCCCCCGTGCGTTTCCCGGATCGCGACCCGCAACGCGTTTGGCGCTCGCACGGACAGTTCCGCGTTCGTGGGAAACCGGCCGATGTCGTCGGCTATTTCCAGGAGGGCCGCCCGTACGCGTTCCCAGTCCTTCCAGTATCCATGGGGAAGTCTTGTCTCGCGGTCTTGAAGCAGTCCGCGGAACGGCTCCACGTTTCCATCGGATCGGTATCCGACGATGGCGGCCTGCAGGTCGTCGGCGGACCAGGCGTCGCGGACGCGCGACCAGAAGGCGGGGAGGTCGACGATCCCGATCTGCGGCACGATGCGGGCCAGATCGTCCGCGTACGCCGCGACGACCCGACTATTGATGCGCGCGGGTTGCTTTGCCATGGCGGTTTCTCCGAGGTTCGGTGAAAAGAGCGAAGGGCGAACGTTAACAAAAAACGACGCCCGCGTCAATCCCGAGAGGGGACTGCCGGGGCGTCGAGGAGCTGTCGGAACGCGTCGAGCGAGCCGTCCGCCGCGTGCGCGGCGAGGGCGGCGTCGAGGTCGCGCACGACCCATTGCCGCGCCATCGTGCTCCAGAGTTTCGTTCCGTCGTCCTCGAGGTCGAGGGCGAGGTAGGCGCGAGCGATCCCGTCGGCCCGCTCCTCGATCGTCGACCGCGTGACCGGGCCGTAGCCTAGGCGGGCGGCCACGGAGGGGAAGCCGCCATGGCAAGCAATGGCATAGCTGAGGGAGCTGAGTTCGCGCTCCTCGAGCTCGCGTTTTCGTGGCATGCGGCCCAGCTCCGCGATCACCGGCGCGAGCGCGGCCTGGACATTCGAGAAATTGCCCCAAAAGTCATTCGGGCGCCTCCTGCCATCGCCGCACAGGCCGAGTCTCGCTTCAACCGCCGCGAACCCGCCGTGGCGCTTGATGATGGCTCGGACGATCCATGTCGCGCCGCGGTCCTTGAGTTCGTTCGCCGTCGGCATCCGACAGAGTTCCGAGACGAAGGGCGCGATGGCGCGCTCAACGAAAGAGA
>JAHFIS010000056.1 GCA_023246275.1 Candidatus Uhrbacteria bacterium | reverse complement strand
AGTATCTGGCCGTCGCGAATGCGGAGACCGCTGTCTTCGAGCTGGCGGATCCGCAGTCCAAGGCGGGAATTCTCGCGAGAAAGGGATGCCTGTACGTCATGGCGGAGTCCGGGGCGCGCGGGAGTCGCGATTCCGTCGACGTCGAGCGGCACGTCGGATGGACGGTCGCGCTGATGGAATGCCTTGGGATGGCCGGCGCGCAAACGAAACAGCCGCGCGAATCGCAGCCGAACGTGCTGCGTCGCGCGGCCATCCTGACGGCCCCGGTCGACGGGATGTGGGTTCCGGCGGAGCGCCCGGAATCAACGGTGCGGGCGGGGGAAACGCTTGGCAGGTACGCGCGCCTCGACGGGACGGGACCGACGGAGGTCGTTGCCAAGACCGGGGGGACGATGCTGTGGTGGAAGCAGACGATGGCGCTTCGCAAGGGCGACGTGCTTGCCGCGATCGCGTCTGGCGACGGCGCGGGGCGCTAGAACAGCTTGCCGCGCACGAAGCGGACGAGCAGCGGGGGATAGGACACGGGGCGGAAGCCGAAGTGCAGCTTGAAGTCCGAAGGCCCCCGCCATTCCTCCGGGTCGCCCGGACGGAAGAGGTACGGCGTGACCATCGTCCGCATTCCGCGCCGCTCGGATTCCGAGAACCATCGGTCCATCAGTCCCGTCGGCGCGCTGACCTTTCCGGCGCCGGGCAGCATGAACGGGCATTCGTGCACCGACGTGGCGTACTTGGAGAAGAAATGGACGGCGACGCCGGCGACGATCTCGCCCGTCGCAACGCTCCGGACCCCCCACAGCTCGGGCTGGCCGTCGGCGGGAAGCAGCGCGCGCTTTCGGGAGAGGATGTCGAGGTAGAACGTCTTCGTCCTCGTCGCCACGGTGCTTTTTTTGTACGCGTCGCAGAACGCGCCGAAGGAGACGGTCTCGATGACGAATTCCTTCCCGTCGAACCGGTTGCGCCAGCGCTTGAGGTTGCGTCGCGCGTCGTCGTTCCACGCGTCGACGTACGACCGGCCGTCGAAGTCGAACACGCCGTCGATCCGCCACGGCCGCCACTGCCAGACGCGCCACCCGATCGGGACGGGGCCGTCCGTGACGCGCTTCCAAAGGATCCAGCGGTTACGGGCGTACAGGCCTTTTTTTGACTCTGCCAAGTCCGGCTCCACGTCGCCGACGTACTCCTCGTGGCAGAACGGAAACGTCGCGTACCGGATTCCGCGCGGACTGATCCCGACGGTTTCCCGCGCCTTGCAAAACTCCATCGGCTCGGCAAGCCAGCCGTACTCGGGCCAGGCTTCCGGGGGTGAGAAAGGTGGCGCGGGCATAGACCGTTTCGTTTTATTCCCCCCACCAGACTAATTTCTCCCGCATTTCGGACGTCTCCGTACCGAACGTCTTCCGGCACAGCGCCCGCACCTTTTCTTGGTCGTACGGCTTGCAGGAGAACACGTCGATCATCGCCTCGCCGTATTTTGTGAACGTGTGGACGGAGATGTGCGAGAAGTCCACGATCACGAACCCCGTGATCCCCGGGTTCTCCGGGATCCCCTCGGCCACGAGCGGCCCGGCAAGCACGCTCATGTCGGTGGCCGCGGCCATGTCGACGAGGAATGTCTTGATCGCGTCGGAATTCGAGATGTTTCCGTTCGCGGCGGAGACGTCGACGATCAGGTGGTATCGGGTGGTGTGCATAGTGAGGGAAGTATACGGGAAAATTGAAAATGAAAGAATACGTCTTCGTGCCCCGGTTATTGTCGTCAGGGTCCGCTGGTGCTATTCTGACAAAGTGCCATGTAAATACTTCTTAGATCTTATTCCCCAATGTAGCTGCGGGATATTTTCCGAATTCTCTATGAGCCATGACCTGGCGGCGCGCGTGTCACAGACGGATCTTCAGAAGATTAAGGACGCACTCATCGCGTCGGGGGCGTACATTCTCGTGGAGGATGAATTTCATACGAATCTAGGATTGGAGTACGATGGAAATCCGGCAAACGTCGTACTTGATCTAGACAACGAGCCCGGGATGGCCGAACACGACGGGAATCCATCCGTGACGGTGATGGGGCGCGGAAAAGAAGGTCAGCGGACCGCGGAAAAAATTCGAGACGCCATTAGAAAGGCTGCCCCGGGAATTGTATTTACGGATCCGCAAGAAGGAGTAGAAACGCCGGAAGGTCCGGAGTGGTTGTCCAAACCTCTGTCTGATGAGGACGCGCGGGCTTTGCGGCGCATGCTGGAAGAAGACGCAGAATTGCTAGGACGGAGGAGGTTGTAAACTCATTCAAAAATCCCGACCCATTGGCCGGGATTTTCGATCCTATTTCTTCTTGTCCTTCTTCGGCTTCTTCACGTTTTTCTTCTGGGCGTTGTTTCCCTTTGCCATAAAGATCGACGGGTGAATTGTTAATGGGGCCATTATAGCACTTGGTCGTCGACTGGTGAAGCTGGTAGAATGCGCGGGATATGCGCGACTGGATCAAACGAAACAAGTTTCCGCTGGTCGTCGCGGTTTCGCTGATCGCGATCCAATCGGCGGTGTTCGTCGCGCTTGCGAACGGGGGCGCGCCGGGAAGGATCTGGTCGGGCACCGCGTTTCAGAACGCGAACGACCAGGCGATCTACATCGGATACGTCGAGCAGGTCCGCGACGGGGCGCTCGGTCTCCGAAACCTGTACGCGCCGTTCCCGCAGAAGTCGTTCTTCCATCCGTTTTACGTCGCGGTCGGCCTGCTAGCGCGTCTGTCGCGGATTTCGAGCGGCGGCGCCCTGATCGTCGCGCTCTGGATTGCGACCGCGTGCACCGTGTTCCTGCTCCATGCCGTATCGAGGCATCTTGCCAAGAGCGAGCGCGAGGCGTCCGTCGCCACGCTCCTGGTCGTCTTCTGCGGAGGATTCGGATGGGTTCCTCTGCTTTGGTATCACGGCCACGTTTCGATGTTCGGCGGGCAGATCCCGGACGTGAACTCGCAGGGGTTTTTGTTTCCGACGCTGTTCATGGGACCGCACATCCCGCTGGCATATGGCTTGCTTCCGTACGTTCTGCTTTCCGTCTGGAAATCCTCGATCCTCCAAGGAACGCCGTCATCGAGATGGTCGGGATGGATTGCCGCGCTCGTCCTGACGCTCATCTGTCCATACGTCATTCCGATCGTCGTGATCCTATTGGTCGCTTCGGTCGTCTTGAATGCGAAAAAACTTCCCAGCGCCGCGCTCTGGACTCACGCCGCGTACGGTCTGTTCATGGCGCTCGGCGCGGTTCCTCACGTATGGAGTTTCCTTGCGAACTGGGAGTCGCGCGGACTCCTGCTCGAAAACAATCTCCCGCTTTCCCCCGTCTGGCTCTGGATCCTTGTCTTTTGCCCGTGGATCTTTCTCGCGGCGGTGCGGCTGTACAGGCGCTGTCCGATCCGCGAAGAGGAAACGTGGCTGGTCGTATGGGTGGTCGCGACCGTGATCGTCGTCCTTCTGCCGTTCCAATGGGATCAGAAGCTCATTACCTCCTGGCATGCCTTGCTGGTTTGGTTTGGACTCCCGGTTCTGATGCCGATGTGGAACTGGCTGGCGCGCGTCCGAATCCTTCTTGTCGCCGCCGTTGGAATCATGTGCGTCAGCTCGGCGTATGTCGTCACGAGACAGTTGCCATTCCGTCCGGGGAGCGATATCGGGCTGCTTCCGATGTACGTCCTTGAAACGGACATGCAAGCCTGGCGCTGGGTGGAGAACAATACGCGCCCCGACGTCCGAGCGCTCTGCCAGGATGAGTTCACCGGGATCTGGGGCGCGCCGTTCATGCAGCGCTCCGTTTGGATGGGCCATCCGATTGACACTCCGCAGTTCGCGGAGAAAATGGAACTCCTCCGAACCATCCCGTCCATGTCCTCGCCGGACCTGGTCGCGTTCCTCGACCGCGAGGCCGTCGGCGCAATCCTGACGTCCCGTCAGTCCCAGACGGACAGATACCTGGCGCAGCTCGCCGGGACCCCCTGGCACGTGGCCGCGCAGTTTGGCGGCTCGGCGGTGATCGTGCGCGAATAGCCCGAAACGAAAAGACAACCCGAGCGGGTTGTCTTTTCGTGGCGGAGAGGGAGAGATTCGAACTCTCGAAACCTTGCGGTTTACGCGATTTCGAGTCGCGCGCACTAGACCAACTATGCGACCTCTCCGTGGGTCGGCCACGGCGGGAAAGTATCATAAAACGGTTGTGGACGCAACTTTCGCGGACCCGTGTTCGTTTTTTGGACGATTTGCTATGATGCCGATGATCATTCAGACGTAACGATCTATCCGACCTCCCTATGAGCATGACCCTCGAGCTGCGCGCGGTGAACGACGATATGCTGAACGGGCTGATGGACGGCGATCCGGAGACGTGCGAGGCGTTTCTTTCGGGCGACGGGACGGATCTCGACAAGGCGTGGGACGGGATCCACTTCGCGCTGACGGGAAAGAAGTTCGGGGACGGGTCGGGACGGATGAGCTACGAGCCGTTCGGGGATCGGTACCTGGACGCCGTCGACGAGGGAATGGGCCCGGCCACGTATCTCGCGCCCGAGGAGGTCGCGGTGGTCGCGCGGCATCTTAAGGGAATCCCCGCCGAGGCGTTCGCCGCGCTCGTGGACGCGAAGGCCATGCTCGCCGCGGAGATCTACCCGTTCCAGCAGGACGAGACGGACGCGGACGTCCGGCCGTACCTCGTCCCGAATTACGCGGCGATGCGCGAGCTGTATCTCTCCGCGTCATCCTCGGGAATGGGAATCGTGGCGGTGATGCGATAGCAGATAACAACGCAAGCCCTTTCTATGGCCGAACAAAACGCATTCTCACATTTCGCTGACGCGCTGAAAAAGGCCGTCGGTCCCAAGCCTGTCGAGGCGCCGCATGTGATCGCGACGGAATTGCCCCCTCCCAAGCCCTATTTGAGAGAGTCTCCCGGCCGAATGAGCCCGTCGCATCCCGAGGGGTTCGTCGACGAGTGGAAGACGGTTGACGGCGTAACGTATCGGAAGTTCGACACGGGGTTTACGGTCGCGGAATACTTCAACCACCCGGGACCGGGCTGGGACTTCCGGTGGTCGGCGATGGAGCAGTATGGCATCGACGACTTTGACCCTCTCAAGCTTCCGGACGAGACGTATTATCGGTGGTACACGGAAGATCCGGATCACAGGACGCGGTTGGAGGAATAGCCCGTGGCTGCGCCGATCTTTTCCATCGTGCTATACTGGTCGCGTCCCATCCGTATGCGATTTCTTTTCATCCTTCTCGTCGCCATCGTCGTCGCCGGCGTCTCGTATCCGTTCACGGGGAACTTTGCGTTGTTCGTGGAGGCGGCGCTGTGGATCTACTCGCTCGTGGTCGCGTTTCTCATCGACAAAACGATGGCGCGGCGGAGGGAGCTGAAGGCGAGCGTAAACGTGGAGCTGGCGCGGCTCCGGCACATCCACCACGTCGGCGAGCAGCTGCCGAAGGCGTTCTCAAAGAAGGTCGACGCGCTGCTCGTGGCGTACCAGCGGAAGATCGAGGAGGAGTTCGTCTCCCACCGCAAGTCCACCGAGTCGTTCCGCGCCCTGTCGCACGCGATTTACGCGTTCTCGCCGCGCACGCGACGGGAGGAGATCATCTATGCGGACCTGCTCCAGACGCTGCAGGACCTCACGCTCGGACGGCAGAAGATCCAGTTCGAGCTGCTGGCCGGGCTTGCCTCGTACGACTGGTTCCTCCTGATGGTCATCCTCGCCTGCCTGCTCGCGCTCCTGTTCACCCCCACCGCCAATCTCGTCCCGCTCGCCCGCCTGGCTCTCGCGTTTATCACCGCGCTCGTCGTGCTGCTTCCGATGGAGATGCTCTGGAGGGGCGACCACTATTCCGCCGAGGCGATCCGAGGGTTCCAGGACATGTACGGGAGGAATATCCCAGGAAGAAAGGCGCATTGACGGAAGCCGTATCGCGCGATGCGGCTTTTTGGTAGAGTGGCAGCGATCGCCTAATGTGATCCTATGATTGAATCCGTCGATCAATTCTTCCGGCAGGCCCGCGAATCCGTCGCGACCTT
>JAHFIS010000055.1:3502-6058 GCA_023246275.1 Candidatus Uhrbacteria bacterium | reverse complement strand
TGGTCGATGACCTTCTGGCCGCGATCGAGCGCATGAACGACCCGGATGAGGATCTACCTGAGCTCGCTGCCGTCTTCGCGCGCCGCGAGGAGGAGAACGATCCTGTCTGCGAGCCCGTCTCGTTTCGAATGTTCTGCGCGATCGGGGAGTGCACGCTGAAGCGCCGCTTGCTGGCTGGTACCGTGGCCACCGACGACCTGGTCGAACTCCGGCTCATGGCGCGCGACCGGACTCGGGGGAACACGCGCAACTTCTGGCGTGAGTTCCGCAAGAGCAACGAGCGCGGCTATCGCAACGGGAAGCACGCGGACCAGCGTCCGCGCCGAGCGCAGATGCGCTACGAGGCGTTCATCAATTCCGACTGGGCCTGATTCGCGATCAGTCCCATTTTTCTTTTTTTGGCGCAACGGTTGACAACCCCTTGGTTTTCGACTATTCTCTTGCGAACGTCAATCCGACGTGAGGAGAATTCAATGGACCAGACCCCAGACAACGTGGTTGCCTTTCCCGCAAGTCTCGACAGACCGACCCCGCTCGCCAGCCGGGGGATCGAGATCGTGACGCCCACCGCCGCGTCCGACCCGGACTTTCTCGTGCCGTTCTACGAGCGGGCCACGGGATCGCCGGTCCTGTTCGAGGAGGACCGCCGCGAGTTCGTCACGATGTTCCGGGGCGGTCGCTCGGTGCGCCGCGTGGCCGTGAACGCGTCGGGACTGCCTCTCGGCTTCTCGCTCGCCGTTCCCGTCGCGACGGCCCAGGACCTTGCCAACGCCCTTCGGTTCAACCGGATCCAGCCGCACGTCCGCGAGACGGTTTCTCGCGGTGGCACGTGGGCGCTCGTCGTCGCCGTGACCCGGGCCGTCCCCCGTTTCGGAATCGGCCGCGACCTCGTCAACAGCGTCCTTGCCGGCGTGGCACGGCACGAGGCCACGCGATTCTACGCCACGCTCCCGTCGGCGGACACGCAGCTTTACCGGCGTCTCCTTGACGACGGGTTCTCCGCGGACGGCACGACCTCGGACGACAAGCGCTACCTCGTGTCGCACGCGTTCCCCTACCGCTTCTGAGCGTCCATCGCGACGCTCATTTTTTATCCCATTGATAGAAGGTCTCGTTTCCGCTAGGATTGAGCGGACGATCGTGACCTTGTGCCCCGATAGCTCAGCTGGATAGAGCGAGGGCTTTCTAAGCCCCAGGTCGCAGGTTCGACTCCTGCTCGGGGCACCACGATTCGATCGTCCGTGTTTGTCCTTCTTTTGAATGCTATGAATCTTACCAAGCGTACCGGCGTCATCGCCCTTTCCGCGTTCGCGGCGCTCTGCGTCGTCTCCATCGCCGTCTTCGCGGCGCGCAACTGGTCGAACGTCCCGTACATTACGATGCCATCGTCCGTGCCGGCGGATCTTCCGTTCTCGATCGTCGCTCCGGACGGGTGGAAGACGACCGCTTCGACGGATGACACGCGCGACGAAAAGGGAGCCCGGACGTACGAATGGCTGTCGAGTGCCGGGACAGGCGGGGTGAGCGTGGCGGTGAAGGACGTGATGAAGAACGGAAACTCGTTCGAGCAGATCGCGAACGGGTTCATCTGGACGAACGACGACGTCGCGAGGACCGTCGCGTTCATGAAGGACGAGGCGGGCGATTTATACAAGGACTTCTCGGACAAGGACATTCTCATCTCGGCCGCGCCCGATACGGTCAACGGAGCGAAGGCGGTGCGCGCGATCCAGCAGTGCCTGAAGCCGTGCTACGTGGAAGGAAGCGCCGCGACGACCGTGCGGTACGTCGTCGACGGGTATGACCGCGTCTACGTTCTCGAGGTCGCGACCGGCACGACTCCGAAGACCGCGGATTTGCTGAATGACGCGGACGCGGTGGTGAGGACGTTCAAGGCGAGGTAGAAAATAGACGACCCGCGCGGGTCGTCTTTACGTCTCTCGATCAATGGTTTACGGCGTCACGACGCATTCGTCGCTGACCGCCAGCGGCTCGTCGATCTTCGCGACGTACTTCTCAGGGACGTAGTACCAGCATCCGCCGCTCGTCCAGCTCTTCCCGTCGTCCCCGAGGACGAACCGTGCCATTTGTCCTTCACCGCTTCCGGTGCCGAGCGCGTCGGCGACGTCGACGTACAGCTTCTTATCCTCGACGAACATTGCGACCGGGTTCGCACGGACGATGCCGGCCTCCTCGACCTTCGGGTTGTCGTACACGAGGAACTTTGTCCAGACGGTCTGTCCGGCGGCACGCGCGATCACCCCGCCCCAGGTCGTTTCCTTGCCGGCGGGTAGCGCGAGCAACGGCACGTTCATGTTCTTCTGAAGGACGAACGCGAACTCGACGGCGTCGTCGCCCATTCCGAGCGAATACTTCGTTCCGATCTGCGTGATATCCACGTCGTCTGGCAGGTTCGCGACCGAGTCGTCGTCGGAAACGAGAACGCTGCCGCGCGCGAGGTTGGCACTGACGATTGCAGATAGATCCGACGAGCCGGACGCGGTCTTCTCCGTCGGAGTCGTCGCGATATTCGTCGAGACGGTCGACGTTCTGGCA
>JAHFIS010000055.1:0-3492 GCA_023246275.1 Candidatus Uhrbacteria bacterium | reverse complement strand
CCCGGTTCCGACGAGCAGAAGGACGACGAACGCTGAGGGAAACAGTTTGTGCGTCATACGATCTTTTTTTTCGTCGAGACGACCCGGACGATTTTTTCTCCGAGCACCACTGCCGCGATTGAGATGAGGAAGCTTCCGAAAACGTCGACGGGATGATGCACTCCGGCGAGGACCCGTGACGTTCCGACCGCGATGGCGACAATCCAGAGGATCGTGCCGACGCGCTTGTCGAACGCGAACACGAGCGCGGCGATGAGACCAACGAGAAGCGAGTGGTCGGATGGGAATCCGTTGTCAGCGGCGTGCGGGACGAGCGGGACGAAGTTGCCGGCCACGAACGGACGCGGGTCGACGTACAGCTTTCCGGCGACGAACGCGAGGAGGCCGGCGATGGCGGCGGACAGGATGCCGAGGATGACGAGCCGTTTTTGCGACGGACGCGGCTGGACGAGAAAAAAGATCCCGGCGACGAGGCCGGAGAGAATATAGAGATAGCTGGCGCCGAAGACGATGAGTGAGTCCATTTCAGGATTCTACCGTGTTCCCACGGGAAACGGAAGGACGCGGGGCGGTTAATAAAAATGCGCGCGACGTTGAGTCACGCGCCAGGGCGGTATCAGTCCGTCGGTTTGGCGAGCCGCTCCTTCGTCAGGCTGGCGGTCAGCGCCCGCAGGTACGGGACGATCTCCGTCTCGCCCTCGTTGCCGACGTACGGCATCGCGGTCACGCGGCTCGGGTACCGGGCCGCGAACGCCTCCGCCTCCGCGCGCTTCTGGCGCCCGAGGTGAACGAGGACGATTCGCGTCCCCTCGCTCTCCTTGGTCATGCGCAGCGCCGTTTCGACCGAGTCCGTGAGCGCGATGTCTGCTTCCATGTCATCGGTCACCAGGCTCTCGACCGTCGTTGCGCCGAACACGCCGAGCCGGAACACGCTCGCGACGTGAATCCATTCCGCCCCGAGGGCGATGAACATCGTGGGTTTCATTTCCATTCTCCTCGCGAGCATTCGCCCGCACGTTGGTTCTCGCAGAGCCGCCGAACCATTCGGCAGTTCTGATAAGAAGCGATCCGAACGAACGGATCGACTAGCGGCTAGGCTGTATGTGTCGCAGTTGATTTCTCAATGAGAAAGATGAATGGTTTGCATTCCTGAGCAATTCCTATGCTACTGACCGAGCCAAGATAGCAGAAACTTACATATTTGTCAAGTAATTGGTTTACAAAAGAACCTCCAGATTGAAGGTTCTTTTGCAGACATTGTCTTTGTCGCGCTAAGGCACCGACTGAACGACCGAAGACTCTTCCTTCGCCGGATCCGGAATCCAGTTTGATTCCGGCCTCGTGACGAGCTGTCGAAGAGATCCGCTGGCCTCGTAGACGGTATCGTCTGAGGTTTTTCGGAGATAGTACGCCGTGCCGCCCGGGATCGCCTTGCCGACGATGACGTCGAGCGTCTTGCCGCCCTGCTCCAGATGCAGCGCGTAGCCGCTCGTTTCGTCGACTCCGTACACGGCGCGGTTGTCCCTGTTCCTCGAAGCGATTCGGCCGGTGGTCGTCGTCTTTAGCACGTCGAAGAACGTCCTGACCGCGTCCTGGTCTGCCGGTTTCCCGTTGACCTGCCATGTGCCATCCAGCCTTTCAAATGCCAGCGCCTGGCCGTTGCTGCTCATCGAGAACTTCTCCGCGTCCGGACCGAAGTCGGCGAAGGCGATCGGCGATTCTTGGTGCCAACCCATCTTGTCCGCGAGCTTCCCGTACCAGAACGGGGCGCTGGCAGCTGCGGCGAGGAGGACGTAGGCGGCGAAGAGAACGCGGATGTTTTTCTTGGTCATACGGTCTTGGTTGCGAGGGAAGAGAAGGTTTGGCGCGTGAGCCTTCGGCGGCGCATCAGGCGGATGGATCCGAGGACGAGTGGGAGAAGGACGGCCAGCGCGAGGTTGCCGTACTCGATCGCGGTTGCCTGCGCCTCGTTCTCAAACCGCAGCTTGGTGTCCTGTGCGCGCTTCAGGCGTAGGGCGGAGATGGAATCCTCCTGCGCGACCAAGCCCACGAGCTGCGCGGCGACGGCGGCATTCTGCGGGTTCGACTGGAGCGCCCCGTCCGTGACGAATCGCGAGTCGCCGGCCACGAGGATCCTTGTTTTCTGACCGTTGGCGCCTTCCGCGTCGGACGTCAGGCTCGCGGCAAGGAGCTTGGACCCGAGGTTCTCCGCGCTGACGTTCGTATTCGGGTCGATCGTCCCGTCTGCGTTGGTGCCGGCGGCATCCGTCGTTGCGAGGAGCCTGGCTGCCGAGAATCCCCTTGCCTTGAGCGCGTCGTCGTCGAGCGTGAGCGAACTGGTCCATGGCATCATCGGCCCGCGACCGCCGCCCAGCAGCTGTTCGCCGTCCGCGCCCGCGATGGCATCGATCCAGAACGGATAGGGCATGAGAAGGATGGAATTCCCGTCGCGGAACTGGACCGTCTCGTTCGACCGCAGGTCGTACACGATGTCCGCGTTGACCGTGACGCCGTAGTCCTTCAGAAAATCCGCGAGGCTGTCCGCGTTTGGAACGGCCGGCTTTCCGTCCGCGTTCGCCTCGAAGGTGTCGATCAGGAACAGGGCCGAGCCACCGCCGGACAGGTAATTTGCGAGAACCTCGCGCGCCATGTCGTCGAGCTTCACCGTTGGCCCGCCGACCACGACCGCGGCCGTATCGGACGGAATGGCCGCGTTGGCTTGCGACAGGTCGATGTCTGTCACGTCGAATTCATCCGCGAGCATGGCTGGAAGGACTTTCTGACCGGCATTCGTTATCGCCTCGCCGTGCCCGGAAAGGAAGGCGATCTTTTTCTTTTGCGCGGAACTCAGCTTTTTGATCAGCCTCGTCAGCTGATATTCGAGATCGGAGGTATCCTGGACGACCGGCACGGCCTCGGACTTTCCCGCGTAGGAAATTGACAGGCCGAGATAGCCGTTCTGCTGCTGGTACTCGTTTTGTCCGAATACGCTGAAGCGGATCGGGTCGACCCCCCTGGCCTTTGCCTCCGAGGCGATGTCCGCCCTGTCCGTCGGGTCCTTGTAGGCGACCGTGACGCTGCCGTGGCCGTATGTCTGGTAGTCGCGCAGGACGTCCTTCATGTCGCGCAAAACGGGCTGGAACTGCGCCGGAAGCTTTCCGGATGCGTATACGTCGATGGTAACCACGTCCGGCAGCGCCTCGAGCGTCCTGCGGGTGGCGTCCGACAGCGTGAAACGGCGATCGGCGGTCATGTCGATCCTGCCCGGTATGCGCGCGCCGACGATGTCCAGGAGAATGACGATCCCGAGGAGCATCGCGATGCCTAGGCGGGAACGGCCGTATTCCGTCTGGCGGTTCCCATACCGGCGCTTTTGAAACTGAAGGAGCGCGAGCATCAGGAATATTGCCGTCGCGGAGACGAAGTACCAGACGTCGCGCAGGTCAATCACTCCGCGGGACATCGCCTCGAAGTGGGAAGACACGGACAGCT
>JAHFIS010000004.1 GCA_023246275.1 Candidatus Uhrbacteria bacterium | reverse complement strand
TCCGGAATGCGGACGCCGAGCCGAACGCGATTCTCGGTCGGCGAGGAGGCGACGGTGAACGTGCGGCGATTGCCACGGGAATCGGCCTTCCCTCCTGGGACCGTCCACTCTAAATACTGTCCCGGCTCAAATCTGGGCGTTTGATCCGACGAGAACGCGAACTCGAACATGCCCGGAGCGAGCTCCTTCCTTTCCTCGAGGCGGAGCCGGTAGAGGCGCTTGGCGCCAAACGCGCAGGCAAAGATGTTTCCGATGAGCAGCGCCAGCTCCGGCGTCGAATAGATTGGCCCGACATGAAACGGGACCGTGATGAGCGTTCCGACGAGGATGGCCTCGAGGACCTGGACGAGCCTCGACGCGGGGAGCGTGAGCGGCTCGGTAAGCATGATCGTGCCAAAAAAGACGATCGGCCAGGAAAGGAGGCCGTCGACGACCGAGGCCGTGCGCGCGACGTTGAGGAGGGCGACGACGACGAATGGGATCACGAGCGCAAGGTTCCGTCGCGTTGTTCGCGCGACCAACAGCCCGCCGACCGCCACGATCGGCAGCATCGCCGGGGTTCCAACCCACCATCCGGCCCCCCATCCGAGCAGCCCGATTGCGACCGCGCCGAAGGCTGCCGGGTTGAACAGGTGGCGGTTGTGGATCGTGAGGAGAAACTTGGACGCGATGGCGAGGAATCCGGCGAAGGCGACGAGGGCGAGGTCGGAAAGCTTCGTCGGCGGGAATAGGATCAAGAAGAGGATAAGCGCGGTAATCGACGAGGACTCGACGTTTTGGACGGCGTCAAACAGTCGGACGAACAAACGGTTGGTTCCGTAGCACGCGACAAGCAGGGTCGCGAGGGACGCGCTGAGCCAGGGACCCGACATCGGGAGGATACCGACGAACGTACAGCATCAGGCGGTACATCGTGATGTCGTTCAGGAATTTGTCGATTGGGTTTGGCATAGGCTGCCTTGTCATTGCTTCGGTCCTAGGACCTCGCAATGACGGGAATCAGGTAAATAATTCGACGGGGGCTTTCTCAGATCTCTCCACCGTCCGGTCCGCGTATAGGACGACGTATTCGAAAGTATACACGGTTTTCACGACGTCCGTCGGGACGAGGTAGAGACACGTCGCGATCGCGTCGGCGACGAGGGCGGATGGAGCGATCGCCCAGGTCGCGAGGACGTGACGCGGCGAGGAAAGGGTTCGTGGGTCGATCGTGTGGTGAAACTCTCCCCACGCGCGGCGATTCCCCGCCGAGCCGCAGATGCTTGCGTTCGCGATCGTCGCGACGCCGATCGCCTCGTCCGTCGCAAACGGATTCTCAAGGCCGACGCGCGTCGGCTCGGGTCCGCGGCAGACCATGTCGCCGCCCGCGTCGACGCAGAACGAGACGATGCCGAACGCTGAGAGGATCTGCGCGACGAGGTCGACGAGATAGCCCTTGCCGGCGGCGCCGAAGTCGAGAAGGACGGGGCGGGAGGTGGTCACGAGCACGTCGTAGACCTCACCCTGTCCCTCTCCTTTCGAAGGAGAGGGGAGCGAAACAGCTAAGGCGTCGTCCCAGGCCGGTGGCTTCGACAGGGGCTTTGGGACGAGCGAATAGGTCGAGTCGTACCCCGCGTCGGACATCACCTGACCTATAAGCGGCGTGAATGCGCCGTTCGTCGCGTCGTATAGTCGACGATACACGTCGAGCATCGGCCCCGCGTCCTCAGGCAGCTCGAACGTTCCCGGGCGGCGCGACATCTCCGTCACCGTCGAGTCGTCGCGGAAGCGCGAATACGTCCGGTCGAACGTCTCGATCCGCGCCAGAATCTTCGCCAAAAGAGCCGCCTGCCTTTCGGCGGACAGCTCTTCGAAGATGTCGATCTTCCAGTGGGTTCCGATCGCCTCGAAGGCGAACTGGACTGGCATATCGTTAGACGGTCGCCTGCGTCTTGAGCTCTTCGAGCGCCTCGTTGAATCCGTCCGTCGTCAGGGACGCGCCGGAGACCTTGGAGAGGGACAGGTCGGCGATCTTCTTGCCGACGACGAGCGACTTGTAGCTGGCGACGAAGCCGTCCTGGAATTTTTTTGAGATCGGGTTCTCGGCGTTCGCCTTCACGGACGCGGCTTCGACGACGCCGTCCTTCAGGGTCAGCGTCACGTCGATCGACTCGGCTCCGCTCGGGGCCGTATAGTTGCCCATCGTCGAATAAATTCCATCCTTGTACGTCGAGGCCGCGGACTTGGAGGTCATTGCCTGGGCCGGCGCGGGAGTCGGCTTCGTCTCGGCGACCGCGACATCCGTATTCGTGTCATTCGCGACCGCGATGGGTTCCGGAGCCTTCTTGCCCTGGGTCATGGCGACGACGGCGCCGACGATGAGGACGACGACCACGCCGACGGCCTTCGGCACCCAGGTTGGCTTCGCGGAAACGGGAGTTGCTTCTTGGGACATATCGATTTATGCAAAATGTTAGCCATACTGTCTTTGCGAGCTCATCAGAGCGAAGCAATCTCACGTTGGGATTGCTTCGTCCTGCGGGCCTCGCAATGACTGAGCGCGATGGATTATAGCATGCAACGGAAAAAGAAAAAGGCCCTGGCCGACGAACGTCGAAGATTCAGGGCAAGGTGAGAATGGCGTGAATCTCGGCCGCCGAGCAGGCGACGTCCCAGTGCTTTCCGTCACCCGGATGGTCTGCGGCAGCGGTCGTATCCGACCAGACCGGTCGAATGAGACGGGCGTGGGAGATTCGCGAGGCGACCTCCTCGAGCCAGCGCGGCGAGTCGTCGACGAACGAAAGCCGCGACGCGACGCGGTACGGATCGACGCGATCGGCCTTCGAGCCGGCCAGCGGGACGAAGTGGCAGTCCTCGGGAAGAAAGAGCGGGTGAAGCTCGGTCAGCTGCTCGAACTTCCAGCGCTGCCATGCCTCGTCGCCGGCCGTGACAAGCACGAGCCTGGCGACGCGACGGCGTTCCGCGAGCATCGGGAGGACGAACGGATAGAGCGACCGGTTCGCCCGGGACGACAGGCCGCCGCGCAGCAGGCGCTCGATCCGTTCCCAGTGGGGAGACGGAACGCCGAGCGAGGCGAACAACGACTCGAACGTGAACGTCTTCTTGTTGCACGCCGCGAATCGCTCGTTAACGACGGCACGAGGAAGTCCTGTGTACGTTTCGAGCCAGTCGAGCGCTGGCCGGAACCAGAGCGCCTCGGCGTTCAGGAGCGTGTGGTCGAGATCGAAGACGTCGACGATCTCGTCGGGGCGGACGTCGGTCATGGAATGGTCTCCTCATTGCCGAAGACGGGATGGTTCGGCTTGCCAAAGGGCTCGCCGAAGGAACGGTGCGGCTTCCCCGCCAGATAGTCAAGGATTCCTCGTCTCTCGCCCTCCAAAACCATAGCGGGGGGCCTGGGTCCGACGGACGTGGACGCGTCCCTGAATGCGATCTCCCTGGACGGAGCCATTCTGTCGCGTTCGCCGCCCAGCATGGTCAGGCAGCGCTCGAAGTGCCAGTCGTCGGTCACGACGAGCACCTCGCGGACGCCTGCCAGCTCAGGACGGTCCCGAAGCGCGCGGATCGCGGCCTGCGCGTCCGTCTGCGTGTATCCGCCCGGGTCGTACGCGACCATCACGGACCGCACGCGCGACTCGGCGCGGTCGGCAAAGTGCATGACCGCCCTGCCTCCGTGCGCGTCGCCGGAGATGAGAAGCGGCGTGTCCGACTCGGCGGCGACGCGGATGGCATGGTCGACGCGGTGGTAGAGGGGGGACCAGGTTCTGTCCGCGTGCGGGCCGCAGAAGACGAGAGTGAGGGTGTGGGACAAGGAGGACTCCTGAGGATACGAAGCACGAATTGGCTACTAATCTACAAATGCGCTACAAATTTTACAAACATTTCGACAATCTTCCGTAGCGATATGTAGACCGTTTGTAGATTAGTAGCCAATTCGTGCTTCGTAACTTATTGGTTTCCTACGCCAGACTCTTCCACAGCCCGTCGAAGATCATCTCCTGCGTGGCAGCAATACCCGCGTCCTCGATGATGACGCCGAACAGGTTGTTCCTGTCGTCGAGCGAGATATATGCCGTCTTTCCCGGATAGATCGCAATGTACGTCGCGGCCGAGCTTTCCTGCGTCAGCCAGCGCCGGTCATCGAGCCCGTGAAGCCCGCCGCCCTTGCCAAGCGCGATGGCGCGGCAGCGAACGCCGCGCTTCACGCGTTCCTTGTCGTAACCGGGCCACGCCGCGGTCTTGCGGTCGCGGATGGCTGCCGTCGAATAGAGCCGGTACTCCTTTGTCTCCGCACGCTCCGTGGTGCTCAGCATGTCCTCCAGGATGTCGCGGATTCCCGCGTCTCCCTCGTAGTAGCGAACGGCCGGCCGATGGCCGCTTGCCCCCGCGAGCAAGGCGAGTCCCGGAATCATCCCGTCGAGTTCCTGCCTCGCCTCGCGCAATTCGACTTCCCTGCGCGTGGCTAGACCACGGAGCTTGTGCGGATCTTCGGCGGTAAAGTACCGGTGCGTCCTCGCGTCGACGTGCGACACGAGCCCGACGGCAATAAGCCGCTTGAGCGCGTCATACGCCGTTCCGCGATTCAGGTTCGCCGTCTCCGCGATCCGACGCAGAGGGGCGCTGCCGAGACGCAGGAGCGACTGGTAGACGACCGAGTCCTTCTCGGTGAGGCCAAGCAGTTCAAGGACCTCAGGTGACAAGATATCGTTCTTTTTCATACGCGACAATTTATTGGCGACGTTATTGTGGATAAATAGAAAAATACGCTATGTGAAGCGTATTTGTCAATGAAGATTTTGTCTGGATTGTGCCGACAGGTATTCCGATCTGTCATTGCGAGGCCGTAGCCGAAGCAATCCTACGCGAGAGATTGCTTCGCTTCGCTCGCAATGACAAGACAATTGCCCCGCCGACCATCACGACGGACAGAAATTGCGCCGGGGTCAGGCCGAAGTAGCGCGTGTCGACGATGCGCAGGAAGTCGGCGAGGAACCGGAAGATCCCGTACGCCGAGAGGAACACGACGAGGTACGTCGGCGGCTTGGCGTTTCGTTTCGCGAGGAGGGCGAAGACGATCGCGAGGGCGAAGCCGTAGAGGGACTCGTAGAGGCCGAGGTCGTGGCGGACGGAGCCGTCGGGGAACGTCGTGCCGAGGACGAAATGGGTGAGCGTTCCTGGGTGGTCGTGGATCAGGAAGCAGCCGATGCGTCCGATGCCGATGCCGATGGGGAGGCCGTGGCAGAGGGTGTCGGCGTAGACGAGAAGGTCGAGTTTCTTTCGTCGAAGGAACCAGAGCGCGGCGATCGTCGCCCCGACGAGGCCGCCGAACATGCTCATGCCGCCCTTCCAGATCTCGACGATCTGGAGCGGATCGGCGAGATACGTCGCGGGGTCGTAGAAGACCACGTGGAACAGTCGACCGCCGATCATCGACGCGACCGTGATCCAAACGGCGACGTCCCAAACGACGGACGCGTCGAGTCCTCGGCGCTTGGCGAGCCGAGCCGCGGTCGCCGTCCCTGCCAGGATTCCAAGCGCGACCATAAGTCCCCAGACTTGAATCGTCAGGGGGCCGAGGGAGATCGTCTTGAGGCCGATGAACGGGATCATGCGGTTTTCAAATGATGGTCCGTGACCGACTGATAGAACTTCCCCGCGCGATACAACGATTGCTCGTCGAACGGCCGCGCCATCAGCTGCAAGCCGACTGGCAAACCGTCGACAAACCCGCACGGGACGCTCATCGCCGGGATCGTCGCGAGGTTGGCGCTGACCGTGTAGATGTCCGAGAGGTACATGGAGAGCGGATCCGCGAACTTCTCGCCGATGGGCCAGGCGAGCGATGGCGAGGTCGGCGCCGCGATCACGTCGCAGCGCTTGAACGCCTCGTCGAAGTCGCGCTTGATAAGCGTGCGGACCTTCGAGGCTTTCTTGTAGAACGCGTCGGAATACCCCGCCGACGATACGAACGTTCCGAGGATGATACGGCGTTGCGTTTCCGCCCCGAACCCTTCCCCGCGAGACCGCTCGTATGACTCAAGCAGCGTCTGCCCTTCCGACGAGTACCCGAACCGAATCCCATCGAAACGACCGAGGTTCGAGGCGGCCTCGCACGGCTGGATGACGTAGTACGCGGCGAGCGCGTACTCGGCGGTCGGCAGCGAGATCGGCACGATCTCTGCCCCGGCGCGCTCGAACTCCGCGACCGCGTCAAGCACGGACTTCTTAATGTTCTCGTCCATCCCTTCGACGAAGTACTCCTTCGGGACGCCGACGCGGAGTCCTTTGACCTCATTGGCACTTTTATCCTCCGAAGCTCCCGCAGGAGCGTAGGAGGACGTCGCGTCCATCTCATCCTTCCCCTGCATCACGCCCATCACCAGCTCAGCGTCCTCGACCGTCCTTGCGAACGGGCCGATCTGGTCGAGGCTCGACGACAGGGCCATGAGGCCGTGGCGCGAGACGCGTCCGAACGTCGGCTTCAGCCCGACGATGCCGCACAGCGCCGCCGGCTGGCGAATCGAGCCGCCCGTGTCCGAGCCAAGCGCGATCGGCGCGAACCCGGCCGCAACCGCCACGGCCGAGCCGCCCGACGATCCTCCCGGGACGCGAGACACGTCCCACGGATTGCGCGACGGGCCGTAATGCGAGTTCTCCGTCGACGATCCCATGGCGAACTCGTCCATGTTCGCGCGGCCGATAAGGACGGCCCCCGCGGCGCGAAGCCGCGTCGTCACGGTCGAGTCGTACGGCGCGTCATAGTTTTCCAAAATGCGCGATCCTGCGGAGCACCGCTCGCCCCTCACCAGCATGTTGTCCTTCATCACGATCGGCACTCCGGCCAGAACGCCAACGTCCTCCCCCGCCGCGATGCGACGGTCAATCTCCCTCGCGTCCTCGATCGCGGACGAAAAAACGCCGAGCAGCGCGTTCAGCTTCCCGTTCCCCGACTCGATCGCGTCCAACGACTCGCGCACGACGCTCTCCGCCGTCCTCTTTCCCGACCGTACGTCCGCGGCAATGTTGATGGCAGTTTCCATACCTATTCGGTTCGATCTTGAAATACGGCCGGAACCTCGAGCAAATTCCCTTCCCGATGCGGAAACGCCGCGATGACGCGCGACCGCTCGTCCTGGTCGCACCCGTTCGCCACGTCGGCGCGGAACACGTTCGACAATCCGTCGCCATGAGCCAGTTCGGGCACGCCCTCCGTGTCGAGCTCCTGCAGTTTCGTGACGTACACGAGGATGGATTCAAGCTCGCCCGCGGTTTTTGCGACGTTCTCAGGTTCGACCCGAAGACGGGCCAGCTTGGCGATGTGCGTGATTTGTTCGTTGGAGATCATAGTGATGCGAGCATAGCGATAAATTCGTTTTCGGACAATATCGGAACGCCGAGGCTCTTGGCCTTCTCGAACTTCGATCCGGGATCGGTTCCGACGATCACATACGCCGTCTTCTTGCTGACGGACTCCGACAGGTCGCCGCCGAGCGCGCGGATTTTCTCCTTGGCCTCTTCGCGCGACATCGTGTCGAGGCCGCCGGTGAGGACGAAGGAACGGTTGGTGAGCGGTTGGTTGTGAGTAGTGAGTTGTGGCACAACGATCTGAATGCCATTCGCGACGTAGGCGGCGACGATGTCGCGGTGGTGTTCGTCCGCGAAGAAGTCTACGACGCTCTGCGCGACGATGGCGCCCACCTGAGGAACGGCGGTCAGGTCGTCGAGCGTCGCGGCCATCAGCGCGTCGATCGTCCGGAACCGTTTAGCCAGGTCGCGCGCGGTTTCCTCTCCGACGTTGCGGATGCCGAGCGCGACTATGAACTTGGCGAGAGGGATTTCCTTGCGCGCCTGGATCTCGTCGACGAGCTTGTTCGCCGACACCTCGCCGAATCCCTCCAGACCGACGAAATCGTCCGGGATCAGCTTGAACAGGTCGGGCGGGAGCTGGATGATTCCCGCGTCCATGAGCGTGGCGATGGTCGCCGGCCCGATCCCGTCGATGGCGAACGCCCGCGCCGCGTGCAGCACGGCCTCCTGGTTCTGCGCGGAACACTGGCGATTCGAACAGACGATCGCGACCTCGCCTTCCTTGCGCTCGACGGGCGATCCGCAGACGGGACACTCTTTCGGCACGTTAGCCTCCTTAGCCCCATTCGCCCTTAATCCCACGACGACCCCCTTCACTTTCGGAATAATATCTCCCGCCTTGTACAGGACGACCGTATCCCCGACGCGCACGTCGAGTCGCTGGATCTCGTCGAAGTTATGAAGCGACGCGTGCTGGACGGTCGTTCCGCCAAGCTGAGTCGGCTCGAGGACCGCGACCGGGGTGATCGCGCCGGTACGACCGACGAACCACTGGATGTCCCTCACGACCGACGTGACTTCCTCCGCCGGGAACTTCCACGCGACCAGCCCGCGCGGGGTTTTTCCGACGACGCCGAGACCGTCGTACGCCGCGTTGTCATTTACGCGAACGACCATCCCGTCGACCCAGAATCCGAGTCCGTCGCGTTTCATCTGCAATGACTTCCAATGCGCCTGAATCTCCTCGACGGTGGAGACGACGATCGAATCCGGCGTCGGCTTGAATCCCAGATTGCGCAGAATCTCCCACTCCTCGGCCTGCGTCGTCTGCCCGAGGTCGGTCACGAGGTCCCACGCGACGAACGACAGGTGGCGCGACGCGGTAACCTTCGGGTCGAGCTGGCGCACGGATCCGGCCGCGGCATTCCGAGGGTTCGCAAAGAGTGGCTCGTCTTTTGCGGCTTGCGCGTCGTTAAGCTTTTTAAAATCATCGGTCGCAATGTAAATCTCCCCGCGAACCTCGACCGTCCCGCCCTTCCCGACCCCAAGTCGCAACGGGACGGACTCGATCGTCCGCACGTTCGTCGTCACGTCCTCGCCGATCTTCCCGTCTCCCCGCGTCGCGGCGGACGAGAGTAATCCGTCGACGTAGACGATCGAAACCGCCAGGCCGTCGATCTTAGGCATCAGGAAAAATGTCGTTGCGTTCGACAGCTTGTGGATCCGATCGAACCATTCGCCGAACTCGGACAGCGTGAACACGTCCTCCATCGAGAGCATCGGCTTCTCATGCGTCACCTTCTCGAACTTGTCGAGCGGGGTTCCGCCGACGCGCTGGGTTGGGGAGTCCGGCGTGATGAGATCGGGAAACTCCTGTTCGAGCTTGTACAGCTCATGCTTGAGCGAATCGAGCGCGGCGTCGGAGATCGTCGCCTGGTCGAGGACGTGGTACGCGTGGCGGTACTCGTCGATGGATGCGCGAAGCTTCGCGATGCGGATTTTAGCGTCTTCCTTATTCATAACGGGTGGAATTGTACCACGGCGCGCATCCATTGACGAAACCCCGCCCGTCCCGTACGATCCTCCCGAAACCAAGCCAATTCCGGCAGGTTTTCGAGGCAATCCCATGAATCTCCGTACTCCCGACGACGTTCTTCCCCGCGCCTTCGACGGCATCGTTCCCGCAACCCAGTTCGAGCGCCGCCTGCTCGAGGGCCCCGTCACGGTCCGCGTCGACCAGGTTCGGCTGGCACACGACGTCCTCCGCCTCTGCCGCGCCGCGTCCCATGTCGCCATCGACGAGAAGCACGCCGTCCGCTACCCCGCCGAACGCATCTGGGGACTCTCGATCCTCAAGGTCAAGGACCATCTCGCCCGAACGCTCGGCGCGGCGTTCACGACCCAGTTCGACACGCTCACCTGGAAGAACACGTTCTCGGATCTGCGAACGGCATGCGAGGCATCCGCCGATGACGCCATGGTGGACATCGCCCCGCGCATCCGGAACTCCATCGAGGGCTCGCTCCGCATCACGAGCGTCGCCAACGACGCCGCGCCGACCTTCCGCGACGCCGCCTGGACGAACTTCCAGGCCAACATGCGCGCCCTCGCTCCCATCTTCGCCGGCGAGGTGACCCGCGCAGATCTCTCCGCCTGAACTGACCTACGGTCGGTTTTTTCTTTTCTACCCCATCAACCCAAGATACCACCCAACGATTTGGTCCCCAACCAACATCACAACCACCGTCGCGACGGTCAGAAAGGTGCCGAACGGCACCTGCGAATTCGCATTCGCCTTCTTGGTCGCCAGCAGCCATGCCGCATACGACGCCCCGACGACGTACGCGACGAACAGCGCCGCGACGACGTGCGACAGGCCGAGCATCAGGCCCATGAGGGCGCCGAGGCGAATGTCGCCGCCGCCGATCCACTTGCCCTTGGAGAGGACGTACTGCGCGAGGAAAAATCCGCCGGCGACGATCGCGCCGAGCCCGAGCGAAACGAGATCGGCGCCGAGATACACGTTGGCAAACAGCGCGAACACCATCGCGGGCATGGTGAACTGGTCCGGTATTTCCATGTAGCGGAGGTCGAAGACGAAAATAACGATAAGCGCGGAGACGAACGCGAGATCACGGACGAGCATCAATCCAAACCCGTCGTGCAGGAACGCGAGGAAAAACAAAAGGCCGGCGGACAATTCCACCAGCGGGTATTGGATCGAGATGGGAACCTTGCACGAACGGCACTTGCCGCGGAGCGCGAGAAAGCTCACGACCGGGACGAGGTCGCGCGGGGCGAGCGCATTCTGACAGCTCATGCACTTGGATCGTCCGTCGGCGACGGAAGTCTTCGTCCGAGCGCGCAAAATGACGACGTTCAGGAAGCTCCCGACGACGAGGCCGGCGACGGAGACAAGTGCCGCGATGACCGCTTCCACACTAGGTGCACGCGCCGCCCTTGATGCCGTCGGGCGTGGCGCAGTTCGGACCCTTGATCAGTCCGACCTGCGGAAGCGCGTTCTCAAGCTCGAATTGGATGACGTATCCCATTCCGTCCGTCGAGGCCGCGTAACAATATGCGTTGCGGCCCGGGGTTCCGCAGGTGGCAGATCCCTTCAGGCCGGTATCGAGCGTGGCCGTGACCACGCGCAAAAAGACGCTGTCGTCTCCCGAACAGTTGGCTTGGAAGCCCCCGGTGCCAAGGCAGACGCTCTGCGTGGAATCGCCGAGCGGCAGTCCGGCGCCCGCGGGATAGGAGTTTGCCTCGTTAAAGTAATCCTCGAGCGCCGACTGGGTCTGGCGCACGGCGGAAATGCGCGTGGCGTCGCGCGTCTTCGACCGGGCCGAACTGACCGCGATCGCCGCGAGCGTTCCGACGATGCCGACGATCAGCACGACGATCAAAATCTCGATGAGCGTGAACCCTTTTTGATCATTCATAAAATCTAATCAATTTCTCTCATTGCCAGCCCAATCGCGACGGACATCCGCGGGCCGATCTCGTCGAGCACCGGGCGCAAATCCTCAGCGAATACGACGCGCGCCCACGGGTCGCCGCGGTACACGTTCATGTTCAGCGATTCCTTGAGGAACTCGACCACGCGCGGAAGGTGCGAAGACCCGCCGGTGACGACGATCTTTTCGACCTTCTTATACTCGCATAATTCCATCCCGGCATACAGCTGGAACGCATACCGAATCTCCGTGAGCAACGGCTGCATCACCGCGTCAAGGACGGCCGGCAGCCCGCCAACGCCTCCGGGCGCGGTTCCGACCACGGACATCAGGTCGAGCTTGATCTGCTCGGCCTCGGCCTCCTGGATGGACATCTGGTCCATGATCCGACGCGTCACGTTGTTTCCGCCGATGCCGATGGACCGTGTCAGGACGGGAACGCCCTTTTCCACGATCGTCACGCTCGTGCTCGTTCCGCCGATGTCAATGATGGCGATCGGGCTCCTGTCCTTGCCGATGAGCGAGCGGACCATCGCGAACGATTCCGTGTCGAGCGCGGTCAGGTCAAGCTTGGCAACCTTGAAGATCTCGATGTACTTCTGAACCAGCGACTTCGCAGCTCCGGTCACGAGGACGCGGACGTGGTCGGTCGACTTGATTTTCTCGGGAACCGATTCCTTTCCAACGATTCCCTTGACCCCGTCGATATACGTCGTCGACGTCACCATTTCGGAAAGCGGCATCGGGGTCAGCTTCGCGACCTGCGCGTCCACGAGCGGCTGCATTTCCTTCTCATGCTTGCGCTTCGGCACGCTGACGATCGTCGAAAAGACGCTCGAAAGCGGCAGCGCGGCCATCACCTTTGTCCCGCGAACCCCGGCCTTCTTGCACAGCGCGGCAAGCCGCTCGCCCGTTCCCTTCGGGTCGTCGAACGGAGAAAAGACCGGCTGGCCCGGCTGGCGCTCCGAATAGCCGTAGGTCATCGCCTTCGCGCGGCCCTTCTCGGTGGACAGCTCGACGACCTTGATTCCTGACGTCCCGATGTCGACGCCGAGATACGTGTGAACTTTTTTCCCTCCGAATAATGACATAGTGAGGACAGTATAGCACGTCTCCTACTTCGCTCCCACATGCTCGTCGATGCACCTGTTCACAACCGCGTCTGCCTCCTTGTTGAACTCGCGGCGGACGTGGCGGAACGTTACCTTTTTGAAGTCCTGGACCAGATTGTGGACTTCCACGAACCGCTTGGCGATCTCCGAGTTCTTCACCTTGTAAATCCCGTTCAGCTGCCGCACGGCAAGCTCCGAATCCATCACCATGTCCACCTCCGTCGCCCCGAGCGTCCGCGCCCGCTCCAGCCCGATAATGATCGCCGTGTATTCCGCCTGGTTGTTCGTATCCTTCCCAAGCCAGCGGGAAACGCTCACGATCGTCTCGCCATCCGCATGCCCGTCGATTTTCTTGATCACGGCGCCGGACGCAGCCGGACCCGGGTTCCCGCGCGACCCTCCATCGGTGTAGATGCGTAGTTTCATACCTTCAAATCCACGATTCTCATTTGCAATTCCTTGTTCCCGTTCCATTCGTTCATCCCAATCTCGAACGCCGCGCGAAACGCGTCGCCGACCTTCAGCTTCGTTGCCCACTCGCCGAATCCGAACGCGACCATCTTTGACAGCTTACCAGTTTTTGACCGTGCCGTCAGTCGCAGATGCTTCTTGTCCGCGCCCATTGTCGAAATGTCAGCGACGACGAGGTCGTCCGCGACGAACACCGGCTTCGGATTTCCCTCGCCGCACGGAGAGAACTTGTTCAGCTCGTCGAGCAGCGCCCAGTTCGCGTCGCCGAGGTCGACGGCCGCGTCGATCTTCAGGGTCGGCGCCAAGTCGCGTCCGGCGAGCGTCGTCTCGGCGTAGGCGTTCATCGCCACGACGGCCTCCATGAACTTCTTGGGTCCCGTGACAGAGAATCCGCACGCCTGGGGATGACCACCAAATTTGTCCAGGTGATTTGCTGCGGATTTGAGGCATTCCGTCACGTCGAATCCTTCCACCGATCGCCCGGACCCGACGAACTTTCCCTCCTCGCTCTTGCCGACGACATAGGTCGGCCGCCCGTACAGGTTCACCAACTTCCCCGCGACGAGTCCGACGAGCCCCGCTGGCCACCCGTTTCCGACCGCGACGATGAGCTTCCGATCGCCAATGTCGCCCACCTGCGCCAGCGCCTCCTGGTACATTGCCTCGGACGCCTTCTGCCGCGCAATGTTCGCGTCGTTCAGCTCGCTTGCGAGCACGACCGCCTTCATCTCGTCCTCCTCGAGAAGGACGTTCAGCGCCGCGCTCGCATGGTTCATCCGTCCCGCGGCGTTGATGCGAGGGCCGAGCTGGAATCCTATCGAAAACGTGTCGAGCAGACCGAACTTCCCGCCCGCGACGTCGACGAGCGCTCGCAACCCAGGCCGCCGCGTCTTGTTCAGGACGACGAGCCCGAACGTCTCTAACGTCCGGTTCTCCCCCGTCAGCGGCATCACGTCCGTCACGGTCGCGATCGCGACGAGATCAAGCAACCATTTTTCGTGGCCAACTGGGATCGGACGGACCGTCGGATGGGGGCGGAGCAACAGGGCTCCCGCAGCCCGGAGCGAGGCATCAGCCGAAACAGCGAGGACTGTGGGATGTTGCGCAGCTGGGGCCCCATCCGACGGTCCGTCCGATTCGCGTCGCCTCGCCTCGTCGATCAGCCCGCACGCCAGCTTGAACGCCACGCCTGTTCCGCAAAGCGATTTGTTCGGATACGTCTCACCCGGAACCTGCGGATGGATGAGGATCGCCGCGGTCGGCAGCTCGGCCGGCATGGCGTGGTGGTCGCAGACGATCGTGTCGATGCCGAGTTCCTTGGCTCGGTCGATCGCCGGCTTGTTGGAAATTCCGCAGTCGACCGTGATGATCAGGCCGGTCTTGTCGTGCTCGTGGAGACGCTCGACCGTCTTCGGCGACATCCCGTACCCGTCCTTCTCGCGATCGGGTATGAACGACCCGATCTTCGATTCGTCGAACCCGAACGCGCGGCATAGTTCCCGCAGCGTCGAGATCATGACGGCCGATCCGCAAACGCCGTCCGCGTCGTAGTCGCCGTGGACCGTAATCACCTCGCCGTTCTCCAGTGCCTTGAACACGCGCGCGACGGCCTCGGGCATGTTCCGGAACAATAACGGCGAATGGACGTCGCGGTTCCAATCGGGAGACAGAAAGACGTCCATCTGCTCGCGCAAACGGACGCCTCTGTTCCAGAGCAACTGCAAAACGACCGGGTGGACGCCCGCGAACTGGCGCCGAGCGTCCTCCGGGACAAGATCCGCGATCACCCAGGTCTTGTCCACACTTACCGGCTCAGCGTGAGCACGAACATGCTCAGAATGACCATAATGCAGGCGACGGCCCAAACTTTCTTGACGAGCTTCTGATGCTTTGACATAGGAACGAATTAGCCTCGCTTAAGAACCTTCAGATACGCGTCCGTCGGAATGTCCACGCTGCCTCGGCCGATGGCGGCCATCTTCTTCTTGCCCTTCTTCTGCTTGTCCAAGAGCTTGTTCTTGCGCGTCACGTCGCCGCCGTACAGCTTGGCGATGACGTCCTTGCTCTTGGCCGAAATGCGCTCCGCCGCCACGATCTTTCCGCCGAGCGCGGCCTGGAGCTTGATGACGAACCATTCCGGCGGGATCGATTCCTTCAGCGACGCGAGCACCCGGCGGCCGACGCGCTCGGCCTCGTCACGGTACACGAGCATGGCGAGCGCCTCCACCGGCTCCTCGGCCACCAGGATGTCGAGCTTGGCCACGTCGGCCACGCGGTAGTCGATCAGCTCGTAGTTCATCGACGCGTATCCTGACGTCACGCTCTTCAGCTTGTCGTAGAAATCGACGATGATCATGGAGAGCGGCATCTCGTAATGGAGGATGGACTGCTGGCTCGACAGGTACTCCGTGTCCTTGTACACGCCGCGCCGCTCCTGCACGAACTGCATCACCCCGCCGATGTACTCGGTCGGCGCCACGATGTCGACGCGCGCCCACGGCTCCTCGATGGATTCGATCGACGACGGGTCGGGAAGTTCCACCGGGCTCTTGATGGTGATCGTGTCCTTTGCGCGTACGTTCACGCGGTAGGCCACCGACGGGACGGTCACGATCAGCTCCAGGTTGAACTCGCGGTGCAGTCGCTCCTTCAGGATCTCCATGTGCAGCATCCCGAGCAGCCCGCAGCGAAACCCGTAGCCGAGCGCCGGCGAATGCTCGGCCTCGTAGGAGAGCGCCGCGTCGTTGAGCTTCAGGCGCTCCATCGCCTCGCGCAAATGCTCGAAGTCGTTTCCCTCCTTCGGGAACACGCCGGCGTACACCATCGGCTTCACCTGCTTGTATCCCGGCAGCGGCTCGCGCGTCGGGAACGCCACGGTCGTGATCGAGTCTCCCACGCCGCACGCCTTGATGTCCTTGAGACCGGTGACGACGTACCCGATCTGCCCGGTCTCCAGCTCGCCCATCGGGACGTAACCCGGCGTGAGCGAACCGAGCTCCAGGATCTCTCCCTCGGCGCGGGTGGCCATCATGACGATCTTGTC
>JAHFIS010000054.1:5784-6183 GCA_023246275.1 Candidatus Uhrbacteria bacterium | reverse complement strand
CTGGGATCCCGTCACGGAGCCGTCGATGCGCAGGTCGCAGTTGTCCCTCACGTAGCAGTCGTTCGCGTCGTTCGGGACGCATGAAACGCCTCCGGCAACCCCGGATCGGTACATGGTGGCCCGGACGTCCGAAATCGTCAGTCGGCTGTTTAGATCCTCGACGACGCCGGATACGTAGATCCAACGCTCACCGGACGGAACGAGGGAGTTGATAACCCCGTCCTGGTAGTCCTCGGTCCCGAACGGCTCGTCGCTCGTAACGAGAGACACGACGCGCGGCACGGAATTCAGCACGGTGACTGATGCCTCAAGCACTGCGTCCGCCTGCGTTTGGACAAGCGTGTGGGACATGGCGAAAATCACGAGCACGACCGCGCTGACCGCGAGGACGAATGGGCG
>JAHFIS010000054.1:0-5774 GCA_023246275.1 Candidatus Uhrbacteria bacterium | reverse complement strand
TATACGAAAAAAAAAGCATCCCCGCCAGTGGCGGGGATGCTTTTCTGCTACTTGACGGTAACGCTCGTCTTGATGACGTCGCCGCCAACCTTTACCTGCGACTTCATGGTCGCAAGACCGGAGGTCGCGCTCGGATCTGGAGTCGTGTCGACTGTCGTTGGGGGAAGCCCCGGAACAACGGTAGGCTCGCCGGCACCAGCCGTCGCGCCACCCATCTTCGAGGAAAGTCCCACGAACGTCATCGCACTTGCCAACGTGATGGCCACTGCCAATCCAGCCAATAATTTCATGTTCATATGAACATCCTAAGGGTTGGATTATTTAGCGTAGGTGATCATGTTGACAAGACCCGTGCAGGTACCAGCCACGCCGACTGGGACCTGAATGTTGAAGAAAAGATCATCAGAAACGGCCGTCGCCGCGTCCGGCTTGTATCCGATAACGAGGTTGGCCGGAGTCGTCGTGCTGCTGCTAGCCAACGGAAGAGTTGTTCCGGAGGCGTAGTTGTCCCCAGAGTTCAAGCTGATCTTCTGCAGATCTCCCACGATAGATCCGAGAACGCTGCATCCAAGGTTTCCGGCAGCATACGCATAAACGTCAGCCTCGTCGTTTCCAGCCTGGCTGATGGAAACGAGCTTCGTTGCCCCACCGGCGAGAGAGCCGCCGATGCCGAGGTTTCCGTAGTCGATCAGCGCGGACGGAATCGAGAGGGAGGTAAGGGTATTGATGCGGCGCACGTCACCCGTTCCGCCCGATCCGGACGCGTCGGTGTCAAAGTTTCCGGAGAGAGTCGTCACGTACGGGGATCCTCCGCCGCTCGTCACGAGGATTTCGACCTTGTAGTCATCAGAAGAGGTCGTGGCCGCGTCGAATTCTGCCCCGGTCCCCGTTCCGGCTGTATAGAATGGAAGGGTAAACTGGCAGGAGAATCGCTTCTGGTTGGTTCCGTTTCCAGGAGCGTTCGTATCCAGGGAACAGGTAGTCTGGTAGAAGCAGTGGTTATTTGTGATTCCGCCCGCGCCGGCGCTACTTGTGCAGGTGCTGCCCGCGTCGCTGCCCGTTTTTGCAGCGTCGCTTGCGCGCCAGAGACGCGCGTCCACGTCGGCCATGTCCGCGTTTCCGTTCGGATCCGTGATCATTCCGTTGGCGAACACGCTCATGACGGTTCCGCTGGTAAGCGTGACTCCGGACGAGGCCCACGTCGTGTCGTTTCCGGCGCCGATTCCCGTTCCGCCGGAAGCTGCGTTAGCGAGCTTCAGGTTCAACAGGGTTGGCGGATCGTCGTTAATGACGACCTGAGTGTTCGCGGCGTTGTTGTCCGCCTGGGAATTGATCATGACGAGCGACGCGACCACGAACACGGCGATCATTACGAGGGAAATTCCGAGGATATAGTGCAATGTCTTTGACTCTTGCATACGTATATTCGATAATAAAGTATTAGCGCGGTCGGTCTTGCGCGGTTGTGGCCGCAGCCGACGTGATACTAAGTGAATTAGATTTCCGTGTGTGGATAACTACACACAGTATACCATGATTCCAGCGAGAGCGCCTCACCATCTCGCCTGCTGGTCCGCCGGCGGAGTCGACGGAGACTGCGCCGCGGGTTCCTTAGACGGAACTTCCGGCGTGATGGGCGCATCAGCGGGCTTCTGCACGACCGTAGCGGCCGGCGCGCTCCTTCGCGCCTTCAGCTTCGCCGCGATTTTCTTAATGAGTACCATCAGCAGGACGAGGACGACGATGCCTACCGACAGCCCGACGATTCCAGACTTGGAATTAACGGCCTCGACGACCTTGGGAAGCTCGACCGTCACGGACACATCCTTCTTCGTGGACTTCTGCGAGCCAAACTTGATGTACGACGTGAGCACGTACGCGCCAGGGTCGGCGAGCGTCACCTCCTGAGAGAATGACGTCTCCTGTGACACGCCGACCTCGAGCTCCTCCCCGCGGACGATGTCCACGTACGTTCCGTCCTTGAAGACCTCCGTCATCAGGACCGCCTTCATGCGCGTCTGCCCCGTGTTCTTGAATACGGCGTCGAGCAGGATCCGCTCCCCCGGAGCCACGGCCGTCTTTTTCGCCGTTACCTCCGAAAGTTCGCCGGACTGCGAGAGGGTTCCCTTCGCGTAGACGGTAAACGGGTCGGTGGCAAGCGACCCGACGACGGATCCCTGGTCGTAGAACTTTGCCGTCGCCACGTATTCGCCCTCGATGAGCGGCTCCGGAAGTTCCACTTTCGCGAAAACGGTCTTGCCCGGTCCGACGAGCTTGAACTTTTCTCCCGCGATCTTGAACGACACGAGATGCGCGGGATCGTTCTGGTCCTGGATGTCCATATCCATGCTCTCAGGCCTCCAGTCCACGTTCCCGACGTTTCGAATTCCGATGGCGACGCTCGGGACCATGCCTGCCTCGAGCGGATCAAACTCCATGCCGGCAAATTCGAATCCGACGACGCGTTCCCCGGTTACCGTCACGTAGACGGTCGCCGCGACGCCTGTCTCGATCTTTGACCCGGAACCTCCGCCGCCAACTTCATTCGCGTCCTTTGAGGACAAGATGAAGAAGAGCGGGATGCGATATGTCCCAGGCGCGGCGGTCGTGGGAAGGACGTCGAACGTATACGGGTAGGTATCCTGTCCTTCCGGAATCGTGAATTCCTTCTCGTAAGAGAGGTACTGGGCGTATTCGCCCTTGGCGTCCACCTTGATGTACAGGTCGCCCTTGTCCAGAGGGTTCCGGGAAATATTGATCGTCTTCGATTGCGCGATGCCGTTGAGCGCGTTCGGGGCGGTTACCTCCGGCGGCGACATTCCGATGGCGAAGACCGGCCGCGCGTGCGCGGCAATGCCAAGGAAGACGAACGATATCATTGCGAGCGAAAGGAGCTTCCGCATAGGACTATTTGGTAAGAAGAACGATGAATAAGACGAGCGTCACGCACAGGCCGGCCGAGAGGAACGTGATCTTCACGCGGTCGACCATCCGGGAGTAATCCGCGTATGACTTCCCAAAGGTTCCGTCCGGCCGCGCGGGATACAGCTTCGAAAATCCCGTCGACTTGTCGAGGAGAAGGGCGTCCGCAACCTGCTTCGGGTGATCCATGATCAGAAAGGCATGCACGAGCGTCGACGTAAGGAACCCCATCGCGAATCCCCAGAACAGCGGATACGCGGTCACGAACGCGATCGTTCCCTTGGCCTCCAGAAGCACGGCGCGCAGACCGAGAAAAAAGTTATCCATAGCTGGAAAATATTTCTAGAAAAGTATATCATACTTTGGACTATGTTTCTTTCTTACTTGTGGAAAACGTTTCGTCTGATCCTTGGATTCACGCTCGCCATCCTTCTTGCGCGAACGTTCGTCGTCGAGCCCGGCCGCGTCAATGGCGTTTCCATGGAGCCGACGTTCCTCGACAACCAACTGTTCTTCATGAACAAGTTCGCGCTCATCTTCTCGGCGCCGAAGCGAGGACAGGTCATCCAAAGCAAAAAGCCAAACTCGGAGAAACTAGTTATCAAGCGCATCGTCGGTTTGCCGGGAGAGACCGTCACCGTCAAGGAGAACGGGGTGTACGTTACCGGAACGGACGGCGTGGAAACGCGCGTCGACGAGCCGTACCTGTCACCCGACACCGCCACGCTCATGCCGGACAAGAAGCCGTTTGTCTTTCCAAAACTTGCCGATAACGAGTACTTCGTCCTCGGAGACAACAGGCGCTTTAGCGGCGATTCGCGCGAATACGGACCGATCCGCCGTGACGCGATCATCGGCCTAGTGATGACGTCCCTTTAGCCTGGATAACCTGTACGCCGCAAAGCCGACGGCTCCGGCAAGAAGCGCGCAGACGAAGGCGATGATTGCCCGCCGAGCAATTACCTCCCAGCCGACCCACGCGAACGAGGTATCGCTCGTTTCGCCGACGCCGACGGAGACGTTGTAACGCCCATCCTCGGATCCAGAGGATACGAGGTAATCATAGGATTGCGTCGCCGTGCCGCGAGCAGGGACTTCGCTCGACAAAACGATCCGCTTGCCGAACATCTCGTTCCCTTGCTGCGTGATGAAGATATCCGTCGGAACGTTGGAAACCGGGTTCTCTCCCGCGTTGTCGACGACCCACGAGAGCCGGATGCGGTGACCGCCGCTAACGGCGGTCGATCGCGCGGACAAGTCGCGCATGGAAATGTCCTTGAGCGCCGGCGGATACTCCGTCGCGTTCAGCACTGCGCTTGGTTCCGGCCTCGGCAACACGTGGACGACCAGCTTGATGCCCACGCCAAGGACAATCGACGTTCCGCCCGCGTCCCGCATGGCGGCATCGGGGACCAACACGAACGAAATCCTTCCGTCGTAGTCGCCGACGTCGGAGTTTGTCGCGTCAATGTCAAACGGGAAGGTCACCGTGTTCTGACCGTCCAGGATGGACAGCTCGTTCTGACCAAGCAAGCCGACCGGCGCCGACCCACTGTAAGAGACGTCAAAGAACATGTCCCCGACGTCGCTAGACTTCGACAACGTCGCCTCCTCGTGGAGAACGTCGCCCTGGTAAACCATGCGTTCTATTTTTGACGGCGAGATGCCGATGGAATCGGCAAGGGCCGCGAAGGGGGTCGCGAGCGCCACGAAAAGAGTGAGGGCTAACGCGGATCGTGCATAATTGATCATATCGTTTGCGCTGCCGCGGCCTCTCGTTTTGCCGCGCGGCGAATTTTCCAGAGAATGAGTAATCCGAAGACCGACGTCAGAAACGCGCATGCGAGCAGCAGACAGATGGGAAAGTACCGCTTGCGGAGGCACGGGCAGACATACGAGCCAGAAGACACGAGACCGATCGGAGCGGCCGCTTCCGTAGAAGCGCGCGGAAGCGACTCGAGCAGGCCGCGCAGGTCCGTCGTTCCCACGGAGATTGGAACGGTGGCGTTCCGGCCGACGGCATCCGCTGACAGGAACACGATCTTCAGGTCCCCGTCCTTGATTGGCTGGAATTGAAAGGATGCCACGTATCCGCGGGTTCCGACAAATGGAACCCCGGATGCGCCGACGACGCGTACCGTGCCTTCCCCGCCGGTGCCGTACACCCCTCGGATGAACGGAAACACAGATCCGATCGTGTCCACGCCGACGAGGTTTACGGCGTCCGTGTCGTACCGGAACGTGACGTCGCTCGCGGCAACCCCGTTCTCTCCGGTGTCAACGAGGAGGTAGAACGTGACGAGGTCTTCCGGTCCGCCCGGCGCCGAGGCAAGGACGAACCGGTAGTTCCCCTTCTGAGACCCTTCCTCGAAATAAAAATTTACCTCGTCCGATCCGAGCGGATTTCCGAATCGAACTGGCGGGATCTCATCGCGCGACGGTCCCTCCCCCGTGCGGGACGCGATCGTCGAGATGTCCGCGAGGTCGAAGAGGCAGTCCGCGTTCAGGTCGCAGGTTCCGTCGACGCAGGAGGACGCGAGATGCGATCTCATCAGAAGGAAGACGTCGTCACGAGAGACGGTTCCGTCCCCGTTACGGTCCGTCATGGCATCCGCGGCGGAACACACAGCCTCAGACGACGCGGACGCCCCTCCCGGGCGCGAAATGATAACGACTGGGACAGGCTCAAACTCCTCGGTCGGTGCCATCGTCTCCGGCGCGTCGGCCGGCGGGATCTCAGCGTCTTCTGACGCGTCCTCATCGGCCGTGGCTTCCGGCTCGGCGGCAGGACCCGCGCTTGGCTCCGAAACCGGCTCTTCCGATGGCTCCTCGGTCGGCTCCGTTCCCGTTCC
>JAHFIS010000053.1 GCA_023246275.1 Candidatus Uhrbacteria bacterium | reverse complement strand
GTGGCCAGACAAGATCAAGAGCGTCTGGAAGGACGGGGCGGACGAAAGCAATCGAAAGCTGATTATTCTCGACAAGGAGGCCCATAAAAAAATTGCCGATCTCAAGGAGGAATCATCTGCCGCGGTCAAAGCCCCCGACTCCGTGAGCGCAAACGCGGCGGAGTGGACGAACGAGCAGAAGAAACAGGCGCGAGAGTATCTGGACACAATCGACGCGACGGAAACGGCACATTCCAACTACATGAAGGCCGTCCGCGAAATGAAGAAGGTCGACAAGTCATCGGACGCGTGGACGACGAAGGCTTCCGAGGTGAACGCGCTCGAACGAACCTGGAACGACGCGAAGGCGACCAGCGACGCGCGGGAAAAGGCGCTTGGTGGCGCTGCGAACGTCCTTTCGGGCATGGACGTTGGGAGAAAGGCCGGACGCGAAGCGGCGAGAGGGCAGCTGATTGCCTGGACGGAGGCGCCGTCGTCCTTACTCCCGACGGAGACCGCCCTGCCAGAACTCGCCACGACCGCTCCGACGACGGAAGCGGCTCCCATGCAGGAACTCGCGACGGAAAATGCCCCGACGACGGAGATCGCGCCGGCGAAGGTCGAGGTACGGATGACGAACGCGGAACTCAACGCGAGAGTCGACGAGGCGTCCAACCAGCTGATCGCCCTGACCAGGGCGGAGACGAAATCGCGCCGCGACTTCCTCAATTTGAAGCCGAGCGACCCCCGCGACAGGGACAGCGGTCCCAAAAAACGGGCAATCGCCGAGTTGCTCTTCCACATGGTTCCCACGACGGAATTGGATCCCGGCTCGCCCGAGGCGAAGCAACTTGCCGAAGAGTCGACGTGGGGATCCGAAGCCGTCAGCGCAACGATCAAGGACATGGAACAGCGCATTCCGTCCATCGTCGGAGGCCTTCAGTCGGAAAAGCTGACGTCACAGGGAAAGCAGGAGCTTCTCTCAAAATTATCCGCGCTCAAGGGGGAAATTAAGTTCTTCAGCAAGCAGATCGGCGATGACGCGGACGCTCTCGACGCCGAATCCGCGGCGTACGTCGCAAAGCATATCGACTTGCTGACACCGGGCAAAACCCCCAAGCCGGAACCGATGGGCGAACCGCTCATTTCGGACATCGTCGAGGACCGGATCGCAAACGAAAAGAGAAAAGACCTGGTAAGGATGAACGGAGAAACGTTCGCTGACACCGACGCGTTCACGGAATCAGCCACGCGTGCCGACGTTCCGTCGGAACTTTCTCCCGGCTCGAAGATCGACCTGCAAAGAATCATCTCGGAAGGACCGAAGGCGGTCGCCGGTGCCAGAAAGCAGCTGCGACAAGGACTCATGGAGAACGCGGTCCGTCTCTCCGCCGCGGAACGCGATCAAATGACGCCGGAGGACAAGAAGCTCGTTCACGAGAAGGTTTCCGAGCTAAAGGGACAGCTAAAATTCCTGAAGGACACGATCGCGGCCAAAGAACCGGTGGTTCGCGAGCGAAAGAAGGCGACCGCGACCGAGCAGGTTACCGCGTCTCTCTCCAATGATGCCGCGCTTGAATTTGAGACGGAGATGCAGGAGATTGGCAGCGGGGACATTCAGGCCGCCGAGGACACGATCGATTCGCTTCAAACCATTTCCAGCGCCCTCTCAACGAGATTGGAAGGGGCGTACAATCAAAACGCCGAGGAGCTGCGCGACCGTGTCCTGACGGCCATATCAAAGCTCGAGGATTGGAAGGCGTTCCAGGAGCAGGACATGACCACCGAGGACCTCTCCGGTCGCGCGGAAAATGCCGAACGCGCGGAACAGGAAATCCGCTCGCTTCAGGCGGAGGTTGAGACCCTGCTCGACGAAGCCGAGGCGCTTGCCGACAGGGACGCGCGAAACGATCCCGGAGGCGCGGTTACTCAGAGCATCCAGGACGCGAGAGGCCGCCTTTCTTCCGCGGAAGTCATTACGGCCGCGAAGCGGGACGCCATCAAGAAGACTTTGGAAAGCACGGCTAAAAAAACCGCCGCGTAAAGCTACGCGGCGAGGAAGACGGCGATCTGGGACAGGAGGACGTCGAAGTGCTTGGAGCCGTGGCGGACGAAGGCGTGGGCTCCGGTGACGCCGACGATCTTCGCGCGCTCTCCCTTGTACGTCGCGCCGAGGATGATGGCGTCGGACGCCGGGACGATCGCGAGGACCGGGATCGTGAGCGGCGGGTAGGTCTTGCGGAACACCGGGAGGAATACCTGGGCGATCTTCATCCACATGGGCTCGGTCCGCATGTGGGACAGCATCGCCTCGGCTTCCCTCTCGGTATTTTGTTCGCTCGAGAACATCAGCCGGTGGCAGTCGCCGACCGATCGGAGGAACACCTTTCCGGTAAGAAGCGACAGCGCGAACGATCGGAACGCGATCAGGGCGATGTTCAGAAACGGAACAAGGCCGATGCCGTGGCGCTCGAGGCCGCTCACGAAGACGGCCTTCGCGAAGCGGTCCTTGTCGAGCGCCGCGACGGCACGCAGCACCTGGCTGCCCATGGAATAGCACAGCGCGTGGCTCCCGGCCGGAACCCCGGCGGCGCGCAGCTGGACGATCGCGTTCCTCGCGATCTCGTCGACGGTCGTCCCCTCGTAGACGAGGAAGACGACCTTCTTCTTGTCGCGCGGGAACAGCGGCTGGAACCGCTCGAACCACCAGCGCACGTCCTCCGCGGAGTGGTTTCCCCACGCGCCTGGAAAGATTACGAGAAACTTGGAGTCTGAGATCATGGGGCCTCCTGCAAGCCAGTATATCCCGCCGAGCAAAAACCGGTCCGATGGACATCGGACCGGCTATGCTGCCAGAAATGAACCCGATTGTCAATTATTCCTTCCTGTCTCGCTTCTTCTCCATCGCGTACTCGACGATCTTCTTCGCGCCCTCCACGAGAATGCTCACCGGCGCGGTCATCGCGTCGAGGCGGTTGCGCATGCCGGTGACGGCGTGCTCGATCTTCCCCATCGTTTCGCGCGCCTCGTCCACGGCAAGGTTCACGTTGCGAAGGATCTGAGCCGCCTGCCAGATGAACCAGAACAGGGCGGCCGTGAGCCACAGGACGCAGAACGACAGGACGAGGGAGAGGATTTCGCTCGGGGAGAACATAGGGTGATTGGTTATTTCAGGGTCGTTCCGGTTCCCGACGTCGTCGTAGTCGTCGTTCCGCCGGTGACGGTTCCGCCGCCGGACGTCGTGGTCGTGACGGAAGAGCCGGAACACGGATTCGTCAGAACCGTCTGCGCGGTCGACTTGTTGTTGTCCTCGTTCGTCTCCGCGATCTTCTTGAGCGGGTCAACGGTGGCGACGTCCGTGATCGTCTTCGTCGTGTCGCACGCGAGGCCCGTCGCTCCGATCGACCCGACCACGGTGATCGTGGCCGAGGATCCGGCGCCGATGGTCGCGCCCTTGCAGACGACCGTATACGAGGAAAGCGCGCAGACGAAGCCGTTCGTTCCGGTCGCGGAGGCATAGACGAACGGATCGGTGAACACGTCCGTGACGCCGACGCTCGTGGCGGCGGTCGTTCCGACGTTGCTCACCAGGATCGTGTACGAGACCGGCTCGCCCTGCTTGGCGGTCGGAACGCTCCCCGTCTTCTTGATCGTCAGGTCGATCCCGGCCGTCGTGCCGTCCTGCGTGGAAGTTCCGGTCGAGGAGGTGGTTCCGGCGGCATTGGTCGTTCCGGTCGCGGAGGACCCGAGGGTCACCTCCTGGCAGTTGTCCGTCTCGTCCGACTCCGTGACGGCCTCGAGCGCGTCCACGCACATCTTTACCGACGTGACCGTGGCCGTGTCCACCGTCGACGTGGAGATGCTTGACGTGTTGCCATACGTCATCCACGCGACGTCCTTGAGGGTCGTGGACGAGTACGTCATTGTCTTCACGCCGTCGACGTAGAGATAAATACCGACGGATCCGGTGGCATCCGCCTTCCCCGCGTTGCCCAGCGTCGCGGTCACGAGGCCGTTCGTGGAAGCGACGGCGAGGTTGGTCACGGTCAGGTTCGGAAGCGCGGTGACCGCGGGACAGGTTCCGGGGACCGCGATCGACAGTTTCGCGGCGTTGTCCGTCTCGTTCTTTTCCGCGATCACGTTCTTCGGGTCGACCGTCATGAGGGACATCGCGGACCCCGTCACTCCGCAGGCGTTCGCGTTCTGCAGGAGCTTCATGCCGATCGAAAGCGTCGCGGACTCGCCCGCCTTGAGCGAGCCGCCCGTACAGGCGATATCCGCCGCGCCGGTCGCGACCGAGCAGGTAAATCCGCCCGTCGTCTTGGCAGAAACGAACGAGAGGGTATCCGCGGCAAAGTGCTGGAGCGCCACGATGTCGTCCGTTTTGACCGTTCCTGTGTTCGCGATCGTCATGACGTAGGTCAGAAAGTCCCCCGTTGCCTGAATGGACTGCTTGTCCGCCTTGATCGACGCGCGAAGATTCGAGTATCCGCCCTGCGTGACGCCCGGCAGAAGTCCGGCGGCCATGCCGAGCAGGGCGAATCCGGTCGCGGCCACGATGATCGCGACCACGATGGATGACGTGGAAACCTTGGTTGCGGTTTGCGAGGGAAATGCCATAGGATTGCGTGGGTGGGTTAGGCTTATTGAAAACTATACGGAACGCTGCGCGCCGGATTTCCATTCCTCCACGACCGCCGCGATCTCCTGTTCCGTCACCTGAGGAGCGCCGTCCCTCATGGTGATTCCGCTTCCCTCCGTCAGATCCTTCACGTGCGCCTCGAGCGCCCGCTCGGCCTTCTCGATCCCGATGTCCGAGGGATACTGCTTCTTCAGCGCGGCCAGGTGCGCGAGCTCCTCCTTGAGCGCCAGGCCCTCCGAATCGGACCGCCGCTTTGCGGCCTCATTCAGCACCCCGAGCGCCACCTTGTGGCCGAGCGCCGCCTCGATGGAAACGGTCGCCGCGGCCTCGTCGATGAGATCGATCGCCTTGTCCGGAAGGAACCTCCCGATGATGTGCTTGGTAGAAAGGTCCACGGCCGCCACGAGCGACGCGTCCGTGATCTGCACCTTGTGATGCTTCTCGTAGACAGGACGGACCGCCCGCAAAATCTCGAGGACCGCCTCGCGCGACGGCTCGCCCACCACGACCGGCTGGAACCGGCGGTTGAGCGCGTCGTCGGGCTCGATGAGCGACTTGTACTCCCGGAACGTCGTGGCCCCGATGGCCGCGACCTCGCCGCGGGACAGCGCCGGCTTCAGGATGTCGGAGACGTTCATGGCCCCCTCCGCCCCGTTCGACTGCTCGAGCATGTGCACCTCGTCGATGAACAGGATCACCGTCCGGTTGGCCGCCTGAAGCTCGTCGGTAAGATGTTTCATGCGCTGTTCGAACTCGCCGCGGTACTTCGTTCCCGAGATCATGCCCGGGAGGTCGAGCGCGAGGAGCCGCTTGTCCTTAAGCACGTCCGGGACGGAACCGTTGGCGATGCGCCGCGCCAGACCCTCGACGATCGCCGTCTTGCCCACGCCCGGCTCGCCGAGCAGCAGCGGGTTGTTCTTCGAGCGGCGCGCCAGGATGTGGATAACTCGCTCGATCTCGTCATCGCGACCCACCACCGGGTCGACCTTTCCCTCTCTCGCCCTCTGCGTCAGGTCGCTCGTATATTTCTGAAGAATGTCGCCTCCTCCGCCCGAGGATGAGCCTCCGGCAAAATGCTTCTGATACAAATACGCGCATCCGCCCACGAAAATGACGAGCAGGACCACGAACGCGGAGCCGTTGGGAATTTCCATAGAGCGAAGAACGAAAATGCGGGCACTTATGCCCGCATTGTAGCATCAAATTTCATCCGTAGCACGTCGACGATCGCCGCAACCTCGCGGTCGGCCTCTTCCGACGAGAGCGTTCGGTCCGTCGCGGCGAACGAAAGGTGGACGGCGACGGACTTCTTACCGTCCTCAACCCCCTTCCCGCGGTAGACGTCGAACAGCTCGACCGAGACAAGGAGCTTCGATGCGGAGCGAAGCGCATCCTCGACGTCGCCGTACGCGACGCGGTCGGAGACGACGAAGGCGAGGTCGCGCGTTGCGGACGGGAACGTCGGGATCGGGGAGAACGTCTTCGGCGCCGCGACGACCGCGGAAAGCATCGACAGGTTCATCTCGGCGACGGCCACGCGGCGGTCGATGCCAAGGGACTGCGCGGCCTCG
>JAHFIS010000052.1:1693-6262 GCA_023246275.1 Candidatus Uhrbacteria bacterium | reverse complement strand
AAAGTTCGCCGCGACGCTGTCGGACATCGAGGCGCAGGTGAGCACGCTGCATCTCATCTCGGGCGGGATCAAGCCGACGGTAAAGGTGTACGAGGGCGAGGAGGCGCTTCCGGCGTACTTCGACCAGCTCGCCAAGGCGAACCCGAAAGCGATGTACGAGGTGTCGAACCTCGACGACGTGTACACGCACCTCCAGTCCGAGACGATCCAGGCATCGCGCAAGGCCGTCTCCTGGAAGGATATCAAGACGCTGCAGCTTCTTCACCGCGGCGCGATCCGCCACCGGCGCGAGGACGTCCAGTACGGCGAGCTCGCCGAAGGGTTCGGAGATTTTCACGGGGACATTTCTATCTACGGCGACAACGTCTCCCTCATGACCTTCATCGGCCGTCCGGTCGTGGTGATCCTCGAGAGCAAGTCGATCGCGGACACGATGCGCACCCTGTTCAAAGCGGCGTGGGCCGGAGCCAAGAACAAATCCTGATGGAATCAAAACAAAACGTTCCCCGACCGTCGTCGGGGAACGTTTTTCTTTTTCTTGGGACGTCGGACGACCTCCGAAGAAAGAGGATGTCGGACGCAGTTTTCACTGGCCGACAGAGCCCCTAAACGCTACCACATGCGCACCTCGAGGTTGAGTTGGAATCCAGGAGTGTCTCGATGACGTTCCTAAGGAACATTTTGAGACTTGAGAGTCACGCGCGACGTTGGCCGTCTTGCGCTCTTTGTCAATCGGGATCTTGCCCGACGACCTGACACTCTTTGGATCCTTCCTACCTCGCGTTTGTGTTTGGTTGCGTCTAGTCCTTTTCAGGGTTGGGTCTAGACTAGAACATTTGGAACTCCGTCCTGGGCATGGGTTGAACGCGACCGTCTTTCGTTGATCGCAAAAGCAATCTATCATGAAACCTTCAAGTTGTCAATGGTTCCACCATGGATCTCGACTATTTTACTTGCTGATTCCGGTTTACATCGTACCATTATTTCTTTTAACATAGCTAAATATCTTATCATGATCCAATTAATGTACACCAAACCATTGACAAACTTTTTAGTCTGTGGTATTGTTCTGTTTGTCAAGTTGATAGCGACACACGAGCCGCTAATAACGAAACGCGATGGGAGAGAATCGCAGGTTCCGTCCTTCGCTCCTGAAAGAGCTTCGGAGGACAAGCAAGCAACCGAAACCTGGGGACAAAACGAAGCTCGCAAGGGCTTCAGTATCCCAGGTCTTTTGATTGCTCGGTTCCGGAAACATGGCAGCCAGAGCGTTCCCCCAAGCGCATTGGCAGCCAGCTTCCCGGGACGGAGCGATCCGAACCGGTTGTTCCCTCACAGCACGGCAAGTTTCCCCGCGGGACACGCCTGGTCGCATTCCCCCTAAAGGACGAACCAGAAACGAACGCGACGGGATTACGCCGGAGCAAATCGCGAGACAGTGGAGGCGACGAGCCAGTCCACACTTGCGCGGGCGCATCCGCCCGGGGTTTCCAACCCGCCGCAGTGACGCGGCTTCCGCAAAAACGGTGAGACAGGTCGTCCGGACCATCTCATCGGGTCTCCGGCAGGTCGGAGACAGGACTCGGGTGGCGCGCTTAGCGGTCCATGCCGGGAAAAGGAAGGCGGGTCGAGGGACTCGCAAGGTACGGACTAGCGGAGATGAGGGATCATCCGACCGCGGCCCGGGCGATCGTACGGATCGTCAGAATGCTGGGGAACGTGCCAAGGCCTACCAAGCCATTGAGAGAGCACCTTCCCCGCCGAGACGATCGCCTCATGATTCCTTCGGCGAAAGCTGGGGGATGAAGCGAGGGGATCTATCGGCAACCCAACCTCTGAGGACGCAGTAGACGCATTCTGATGCGTCCTCACCTCCCTTCTTCCGACGAACGACTGCCAACGCTAAGCGTTGGCAGTAAAGATCGCCGGCGGAAGGGAGGAACCACGGCAATCACGCCAAGCGTTCCATCCCGGAGTTCCAGATGACGACCACCCCCACGACCCTCGCCGACGTCCTGCGCCAGGCCACCGACACCAAGGGGCAGATCGCGGATCTTGCCCGTCGGGCCGCCGGCTGCGTCTCGCAGGCCGAGAACGCCCCCGCCGACTTTGACTTCAACGAGGTCAACGCCGAACGCAAGGCCGCGGTCGAGCGCCTCGTGTACCTCAACACCGTCCTGGCGCGCTCCAACGCCGTCACGACGATTGAGTGGAAGGGCCGGCAGATCATCGTCGCGGAGGTCATCCGTCGCAAGGCGGAGATCAGCGGCGAGATCAAGTTCCTCGAGGGCCTGACCCTCCGGAACGGCCCGGCCAAAACGGCGACCGGCGAGTACAGCGACCGCGGCCAGCCCGTCTACGAGACGGTGAACTGGAAGTCGGCGCTGACGGAGCCGGTCCGGGTCAAGCAGCTCGCCGCCCTGAAGGCCGACTGCTCCGCTCTGGACCGCGCGCTCCAGACCTCCAACCACGGAACGCTCGTGGACCTGGAGGACCCGGCGCCGTAGCGCCCCACCTTGGGGCGACGGGAATGCGGAAGCGAGTGCCGACCGGAGCCCGAGCGACCGCGAGGTTGCGAGGGCGATGGGAAGGCAAGCGGGAAAGGATGACTTCGCAAGAAGTCAACCATGGCGAAAGCCAATACACGCCACCGATAGGGACAGCGAAGTTAGGGTTGAAGGTTTAAAACGCCTCACGACTCAAAGCTTACGCCTCACCATTCAGGACTCACGGCTTGTGTACCCCCGCCTCGCGGAAGCGCCCGCCGTCCCTCTGGGCCGGCTACGCAGAGACAAAAGCGACCGCTGCCGACGCGCATCCCAGCGCCTCGGCCCCTCCCTTCTCTCGACGAAGAATGTCAACACCGAGTATTGACATCAAGGCTCGCCGGCGGAAGGGAGGAGACAGCGATGTCGTCTCTTGGGTGCTTGGCACAACCAGTGTGTCGGCCCACGGGGTCGGCATACGAAGATAAACCGGGTAACCGGCATAATCTCTGGACGGCAATATCCAGGGGAGCCGACGAAAGTCGACTTCATAGCGCCACGTTTCGAAGCAGACACCGGGAATTCCCCCGGATGGAATGTCTGCCGAGAGATGTTTTCGAGGGGTGGTACCCTCGCGAAAGTCAGTCGTTCCGGTCGATACCAAAGATCGGAATGACGCGTTGGTCTGGGGTAGTACCCCTCTGCGCACGAAACCGACCATTGCCTACCAGCAAGAAGCTACGCTGGAGCATATGTCGTGCGCGTTCACGGGAATTGATGAGCCTCCTCCCGCAAGGGAGTAAAAAAACGGATCGGTGGGCAGCTCCCCTATCGGTCCGTCCAGCCAATCGTTCAGGCCGTACAACCTGGGCGACGAAGCTGAGAAGGTTCCCGTGTCCTACGGTCGGGGTAGCTCCCGGCGACAGAATTCCATCTGGGCGGCGGCCGCGAGGTCGTCGTCAACCGGAAAGGTTAAAAGCACGGTCGGGGTCGCAAGCCCTTACGTACGCCGAGAAATCGGTGACTGTGCACGGTGAGAAGATGTTGCGTTTAATCTCACCCCCATTCTGAGGACGCGCGCCGCGATACGTCGCCGCGCGTCCTCGACTCCCTTCTCCCGACGACGGACTGTCAACGCTCGGCGTTGACGTCAAGCATCGCCGACGGAAGGGAGGCCAAACGACGACGGGTTCGGACGGCGGTCCTCATTCGGGACGGCAAGGTCGGCATTAGCGCGGGAGCGCAACGTCATCGGGCGAAATCCAAGCGGCAAGCCATGCCGTGTCCGAAAGGACGAAGCGGGACGCATCCCGTTGGCAAGACCGAGAGGAGAACCCACGCGACGGCGTGGAGCGAGGGGCAGCACATTGGACGGCGCCCTCCGTAAACTCCGAGCTCGTGCGGGCGCCAGGCCCAAAAACAAACTGGATAAGTCACGAGGACGTGAGCGGTACCCAATCCGCCGTGTCCTATAAGATGCCGAGCGCGACCAATCGGCGCCCGGACCATCGCGTGACGACGAAAGTACCCTCGGGGAAATCGAACGGCGGCGCGTCCATGCGGGACCCTTGCGGACAGGCCAGCCGCACGCTCACAGACGTTCCGCTACCGTGGCGGAAATCTGTGCCCATCCCATTCTCCCCTGGAGGATCGCCCCCGAGGTGGTCCTCCTTCTTCTTTCGACGACGACCGTGGTGGTCGCCATCGGATAGGAAACCCTCGTCTCGGAGAGACCATGACCCAGCACTTTTTCAGCCAGAACGGACGCACGATCGGCATTCTCGTGGGCGCGGACGTCCACGTGCTCAAGCCGAGCTCGAGCCGGTACGCCCTGTTCGTCCATGGGATCGGATACTGCTTCTGCTGCCAGGACGGCTGCTGCGACCGGGGACTGCAGACCGACGTCGCCGAGGTCGTCGAGGAAGCAAAGCGGCACGGAGCGACCCGCGTCATCGTCCGCTGCGGGCAGAGACACAACTACGTCCAGGAAATTCACGGTCTGCCGACGTCGGACGTGTCGGAACACGTCGGGGCCGTCGAACCCGGATACGAGATCCGATGCGGAAACCCGGGATGGGGCAGG
>JAHFIS010000052.1:0-1683 GCA_023246275.1 Candidatus Uhrbacteria bacterium | reverse complement strand
GCTCGACGGCTCCGAGGCGGTTCGGACCTATCCGATCCCGTGCATCACGCCCGAGACCCTGTTCAAGGCCGGCCTCGCGGACGACCAGCTGGCCGGGTTCCGATTCCAATGGAACGTCGGCATGATCGTCCGCGCCTCGGCCATCGGAACCTGGACCCCGCTGTTCCAGTCTACCGAATACGTCGCGGAGGCCGTTCTCGTCGGCAGGAACGGCAAGCCGTACCGCGTCACCATGGCGCAATGGGACCCCGACGACCCGGCGGCGTAGGACGAACGGCGTTATCTCCCTGACGAGCCCCGCCAGCTCGTCGCCTCCCTTCCCTCGACGATCCACTGCCAACGCCGAGCGTTGGCAGTGGCGGTCGCCGGCGAAAGGGAGGAACGAGGCGATTTCGCCGAGCCATTCCATCCCGGAGTTCACGATGTTCGACGGATCCCCGATCAAAACGCACCGTTGCGGATGCGACGAAATCCTCAGCTGCGCGGGCGCCTACGATGCCTCCCTTCCGCTCCCAGCCGGGTGGAAGATTGCCCGCTGCCCATGCGGGAACGTCATGAACCTCGGCGGAGACATCTACGTCAACGCGCCGTCGGTGCTGTGCCCGGAACACAGCGTCCCGGCGATCGTCAAATGCTGGGTATGCGCGCTCTGCGGACGCAACGCCAGCGAGGTGGCCGTTTCCGACGCGTCCGGCCTCACCGCGGTCTGGTGGGGCGAGATGATGTAGCTTCTAACTCGCGGCCGCCACCACGAATCCTCCGACGCGACAACGATCACAACGGAGACTCTCATGGAAAAAAATATTGGTTCTCGAAGTTCGCTCCATCGGCCCGCACAACACGTCGACCTACGAAGTCCGACTCCCCATCACCGTCCGCGAGGATGGGACGTGGGAGGTGGGGACGGCGACGATCGACCGGTTGCGCGACGGGTGCTGCGAATCCATCGATCTGGGCTGTGCCTACGTGACGGAGCCGTAGGATGCCTCCCTGGGGAGCCGAGCCGCGCTCGATTCCCTACCTCCCTTCTCCAGACAAACAACTGCCAACGCTAAGCGTTGGCAGTAAGGCTCGCCGGCGGAAGGGAGTAGCCACATGAAAGACCTTTGCCAGCAAGTTCACGACAGAAACAAGCGGATCACCATTCTCGCCTGCTCGGAATGGGTCGGGGTCCTCGTCAAGTTTCCAAACAGGCCGCCTCGATACCATCGGGGCGAGCGGAGACTCAGAATCGTGCCGAAATAAACGGCGTTATCTCCCTGACGAGCCCCGCCAGCTCGTCGCCTCCCTTTTCTCGACGACCGTTACTACCAACGCTCGGCGTTGGTAGTAACGGTCGCCGACGAGAGGGAGGAACGAGGCAATCTCGCCGGAACGTTCATCCCGGAGTCCACGATGTCCCCCACGATTATCCGAATGACAAACGACCAGTACTGGATCGTCCCAACCGACAACAACGGAAAGGTAATCGTCGCCGACAGCGACGGAAAGAGATATCCGGTTTGGTACCGGTACGCCTCGTACGAGGCCGCGTACGACAGCGAGGCAGTCAAACTTGCCGAGTTCTACGACGGGATCGAATTTCCATCCGAGGAAGAGCTGCTGGCATCCCCGGCCTACCTTACGAGCGCGATCCTGCGCGTGTACTTCGAGGGCCGCGAGCCGACCGTACGCGACCTGGCT
>JAHFIS010000051.1:711-6294 GCA_023246275.1 Candidatus Uhrbacteria bacterium | reverse complement strand
TGCCGATCTTCGCGTTCCCCTTCAGGCGGAAGCGGACGATGACCGCGTGCGACTTCTGGCGGAGCGACTCGAGCCACAGCGCGTACCCGCGCACGCTCCCCTTGTCGGGCACCACCTGGTAGGTGTCGTCTCGGTACACCGTGGAGACGGTGTTGGCGATGACCGCCGCGATCGGGACCATCCTGCCGGTCTCGGGGTACAGCGCGTTCCACTCCGCGAGCGTGGCATCATCCACCTGCACGAGCTGGTCGGAATACGAGAGGAAGGTCCGCAGGTCCGTCTTCTCGATGTCCTTCTTGCAGTTCGGACAGTGGAGGACCTGCTCGTACTTCTCATGCGCGTTCTTGCACACCGGGCACACCCGGTCGACGGGCTCGGTCGCGGCCTTCCCCGCCGCAACGCCGGTGTTCTGCACCCCGGTAACGCGCGTGGGAACGTCGGGCGCGTCAGCCCTGGCAGGCACGGCGGGCTTCTCGGCAGCGGGCGGCGCCGTTGACTCGTGACGGTCGGGGCAGCGCTCGATGACGCTCACCTCGCTCCGGCAGTCGTGGCGCTTGACGATCACGGGCGCGTCCGCCGCGTGCTGGAGCTTGTACAGCTTGAGGTTGACGGTGAACGCGCCGACGGCCAGCGCGAAATTTCCCGAAGAAGTCGGAGGCTTTGCCATTTGTTTTCTCCTATGAAAACATGGGGACGCTATCATGGATGGATGCGTCCGTCAACGGAAGGGGCTTCGTTATGTCATCCAGTCCGGCTTCGAACCCGTCGACGGCGCGATCCTGTCCGCCCACGCCTTGTTCTCATAGTCGTTCGCAAGCGCCATTCCGGGAGCGTACGGAAACGGCGTCGAGGCGACGGAATCGACAAGCTCGAGGAGCGCGGGATATTCCGCGTCCATGAAGTGCCCGTCCGTCTCGGTCGCGACGAGCTTCGCCTTCAGGAAGGCCGCCAGCTTCTGGCCATGCTCGAACGGGACGAGCGCGTCGTCCTTCGAGTGGACCACGAAGAATTCCTTTGCCTTCCAAATGGCCACGTCGGCGTCCAGGTCCACGAGGAACAGGCGTCGCAGCTCGGGCTTGGCCACCTTGAACGGCGCCGCCACCATGATCACCGCGCGCGGCGTCTCCGTCATCTCCGTCGCCTCCATGTACTGCAGCGCGATGAGCGCCCCGAGCGAGTGGCCCACTAGGATGTCCTCCGGCCCAAGGAACCCGACCTGCCGCTTCATCTCCTCGATGACCGCGGCCAGATCCAACTCCTCCCCGCTCTTCAGCGGAAGCGTGGGAACGACGACCTCGTATCCCTTGGCCCGAAGCTCGCGGGCCAGCCAGGGGTGAAAGTTCATTTCGGGGGAGGCGTTGAATCCGTGGACGAGAATGATGCGCATATCGGTGTGAGCATAGCGGAATGACGGGCGGATGTCGAGCGGGCGGCCATTGACATTTCCGTACAATCCGTTAGGATTCCGCCGCACCAGGAGCACTCAATGAACCAGAACCCGCAACGCGAGGTCGAGGCCGTCCTCGCCGCCGACAACATCCACAGTCGTCTCAAAGACGCAACGAACCCAGTCCTCGCCGACAACCGACCGATGGTCGGGCTCGTGCTCGGCACCGGTTGGGGAGATGCGGTCGAGCTGCACGACTCGACGCAGATCCCGTTCGAAGACATCCCGGGATTCGAGGCGCTCGGGACGCTCGAGGGCCACCGGCGCGTGCTCGAAATCGGGTATCTCGACGACCTGCGCGCCAGGCCGCCGGTCGCGATCCTCCGCGGCCGCGTCCACATGAACGAGGATCCGCTCGATCCGGCCGTGCCGCGAATGGTGCGGCTGCAGATCGCCATGCTGTGCGAGCTGGGGGTCCGGAAACTCGTGCTGACGTGCGCCGCGGGATCGCTCACCGACAAATACCAGGTCGGCGACGTCGTGGGGATCCGCAACTTCGTCTCGTTCGGCAACGAGATGATGCCGCTGTGGGCCGGCGAGTTCGTCTCGCCCGAGGACGTCCTCGACGAGGAGTGGTGCCGCGCCACGGCGCCCGCGGCAAAAAGCCTTAAGCTCCGTTACTGGGACGACGGGGCGTACGCCTACTTCCGCGGGCCACACTTCGAGGGCCGCGCGCGCGACAAGCTCAACCTCTACGAGCTCGGCGCCAACGTCGTCGGCATGAGCGTGAAGCCCGAGTGCTGCGTCGCCGCGCTCTACGGCGCCCGCGCCATGGGCGTCGCCTTCGTCACGAACGACGCCGTCGCCGAGCACTCCCACGAGCAGAACGTCGCCCGCGCCAAGGCCGAGAGCCCCAAGCTTGGCGCGTTCCTCCGCGAGGTCGTCGCGCATCTCTCCTGACTCCCGCCTTTCCCAAGGGAAGGCGGATTTTTATAGACAAAAAATCGACCCGGCGGGTCGATGAGGTCAGAGAGTCGTCTCGCCGAGCGCGGTCGCGATCTCCTCGGCGATGAGGTCGGCGGCCTCGTGGGGGTAGCAGAACTTCTCGGGGAAGTTCGTGATGGGGCGGCCGATGACCATGCGGGAGATGCCAGCCTTCGCGGCCTCGCCGGGGGTCATCGCCCGGTCGGCGTTCTGGTCGCCGGTGGCGGCCCACGACGGGCGGATCCCCGGGCAGACGAACTCCATGTTCGCGAACGCCTCGTGCCGGTCGGGACGAAGAAAGAAATCGGCGTCCCTCGGCGCGCAGACGATCCCCTGGACGCCGGCGTCGCGCGCCATGTAGACGAACCGCAGGACCGTCTCCCACGACCCGGTGCCGTAGCTCGCGATGCACTCGTCCTCGTCCAGCGAGGTGAGCGCCGTGACTGCGAGAACGCTCGACTTGCCGCGCTTGTCGACCGCGGCCCGGATCCCGCGGACGCCGGCCGACGCGTGGACCGTGAACAGCTCGGGACCGAGCGCGAGAAGACCTGCGGCCGCGCCGCGCATCGTGTTCGGAATGTCCTTGAACTTCCAGTCCCACATGACGCGGCCATCGAGGCGGTCGAAAAGATGCCGCGCGCGATCGAGCTCGGCATGCGCGGCAGCCGGGTCGCGCTGCCGCAGCAGCGACACGAGCAGGTTCGTCCCGAACTCGAGCCCGAACTTGAACGCGCCGACATGGTCCCTCAGGTCGTCGACCAGCTCGACGGCCTTATCCAGGTCGTTGGTGTCGACGGCGACGATGATGCGTTCCCTTGGCGAAAGACCTTGCATGAGATGCCTCCTGAGGCGGTTGGGGTTGCGGCGGGATGGTAGACGATCAGATGAAAAAAGACAACCCGCTAAGGTTGTCCGAGAAAGAACGCCGCGAAGACGTTCCGCACCGCCTCGTCCGCGTCGGACTCGGCGACCACGAAGGTGATGTTGCGCTTGGAGGCGCCCTGGGAAACCATGCTCACCGGGACGGATCCGACCGAGGCGAACAGCCTGCCGAGAACGTCGGGCTGCGTGCGAATTCCCTCGCCCACCAGGCAGACGATGGCCATGTTGGATTCAATATCGACGGTCGCGAACGTTCGCAGATCGTCGACGAGTTGCTGCGGAACCTCGCGGTCGACGGTCACGGACACGCTGACCTCGGAGGTCGAGACGACGTCCGCGACGACCTCGTGCCTCGCGAACGCGTCGAAGATCCTCGCGAGAAACCCGTGCGCGCCGAGCATGCCCTGCGAGCAGATGCTCACGACCGTGATTCCCTTCTTCGACGTGACGGACTTGATCGACGGCCGCGTCTCGTTCGTGATGAGCGTGCCGGGCTCCTCAGGATGGAACGTGTCGAGGATGCGTACCGGAATATTCCGCTCGACCGCGGGCGCGATCGTCTTCGGGTGCAGCACCTTCGCCCCGAAGTACGCCAGCTCGCCGGCTTCCGCGAACGAGAGCTGCGGAATGGCCGTCGCCGACGGAACGAGCCTCGGGTCGGCCGTGAACATGCCCGCCACGTCCGTCCAGATCTGCAGCTCGACCGCGTCGATGGCCGCGGCAACGATCGCCGCGCTGTAGTCGCTGCCGCCCCGCCCGAGGGTGGTGTACTTGCCCGACGTCATCGAGAGGCCGATGAACCCGGTGATGACCGGCACGCATCGCTTCGAGAAGAACTCGGAAAGAACTCCCTGCGTCAGCTCGCGCGTCGCGCGCATATTGACGTTCGCGCCGCCGAACCGGTCGTCGGTCAGGATGATGCGGGACGCGTCGACCCGTTCGGCGTCGGTCCCGTCGCGATTCAGCAGGGAGGCGAAGATCGCCGCGCTCACGCGCTCGCCGAAGGACAGCAGAAGGTCGAGCGTGGCGGGCGAAAGCTCACCGAGCAGTTCGATCCCACGACAGATGTCCTCCACCTGCGACCAGGCGTCGGGAGCATTGCGATCACTTCGGAATCCCAATTCCTCCATGATCGAGCAATGACGCGCTCGGATGGCCCACAGCGCCGACTTCCATTCGCCGCGGGACAAGGCCGTCTGACCGAGCGCCTTGAGCGCGTTCGTGATCCCGGACACCGCCGACACGACCACGACCGCCTCGCCGTCGACCGAGCGCACGATGGCGCTCGCCTTCCGCATGGCCTCCGCCGACCCCATCGACGTCCCGCCGAACTTCAGCACGATTCGATTTCGCATGGTTCCGTACCTCCGCCGCGATCCTATCGGCCCGAGCCTGGTTTGGCAAGCAAAACGAAAAACGACCGCGCGCGATCGTCTTTTGGTGGGCAGAGAGGGACTTGAACCCTCAAGGATTGCTCCACTAGCTCCTAAGGCTAGCGCGTATGCCAATTCCGCCATCTGCCCGTGCCGCAGATCGTACCGGAAAGTTTCCCATTCGACAATTTATCCACACGCGACCCGTTGACACGAGTGAATTTTTCTGATGTAATGGAAACAAGATAAGTCCCCTACTGAGTTGCAACTCAGCGGGGGATTTTTATTCGCCGGCCGGCGGAGACTCACTCAATCGAACCGAAAAAAACTTCTATGCGCAATCACATAGGACGGTTGTTTCTCGCTGCCGGAACCGCGGCGACGCTCGTCGCGATGCCGCTCACGACGCACGCCGCGACCGCCGCGGACCCGACGATAATCTTTTCCGAAATCGGCTGGGCCGGGTCGTCGCTCTCGACCGTCGACGAGTGGCTCGAGCTCACAAACCTCACGGACGGCGCGATCGACCTTTCCGGATGGACGATCTCGGGGGCCGCGGCAAGCAACGGGTCGCTCGCGATCCCGGCCGGCAAGTCCATCCAGGCTCATTCCACCTTTCTCATTGCCAATTATGACCAGGACAACGCAAAGTCTTCCCTTGCCCGCGCTCCGGACCTCGTCACCGCCTCCGTCTCCCTTTCCAATTCTGCTCTCGGTCTCAATCTCGTTGACGCGGGCGGAACCGTCCGCGACCAAGCCGGATCCGGAGGCGCTCCCCTGGCAGGACGAGTTGGAGGAGGAACTCAATCGCCTGGAGCTGGACCTGCCCCCATGGTTCGACGCGCTCCCGTAGCGGACGGATCGATCGCCGAGTCGTGGGCGACGGCGGCGGAATCGAGCGGATTCGACGCGAACGCGACCGAGCTTGGGACGCCGGGAACGATCGAGGCGTGGTTC
>JAHFIS010000051.1:0-701 GCA_023246275.1 Candidatus Uhrbacteria bacterium | reverse complement strand
GTTTCCCAGCTCGTTTCCCCTCCTGATAGGCAGCCCGCCCGGACGACATTCCGGTCGGACGGGGAGGGGTCAGGGGTGGTCGTCGAGAGCTCGACGACAAGCATCGAGGAGGTCGCCGCGCCGGTGAATCCAATCGTCGAGACAATCCCGAAGGTCGAGGAACCCGTGATGCCTCCCGAACCGATACTCGCTGTCACGCCGATCGAGCCGACGGTCGAGACTCCCGCGACGATTAACCGGACCGCATCTTTCACCGATCCGATCGCTCCGGAACCAGCCGTCGATCCGATTCCCATGGAAACCACGACGACGGAGACCATCCAATCCTCAATTGTCTCCACTCCAGCCGAGACAGACGCGGTCGTCGATCCCGTCGCAACTCCACCGTCGACCGAATCCACCTCGGAGACCGTCGTCCTCATCGACGAACCAGTCGCCGCCGACGAACCCGTCGTCGCGGAAGAACCGTCGAGGGACCCGACGCCCTTGGAAACATCCGTCCCGGTCCGGATGGTCGACATCTCCCTGACCCCTCCCGGGACGCTTGTCATCAACGAGTTCGTCTCGGACGGGGACGTCGAGTGGATCGAGATCCGGAACCCGTACGACAACCTGATCGACCTTTCCGGGTGGACGGTGCGAGACGCGACGAAGCGGGCGACCGCGCTCCCAAACCAGATGCTCGGGCTCGGCCAGTTCGC
>JAHFIS010000050.1 GCA_023246275.1 Candidatus Uhrbacteria bacterium | reverse complement strand
TTTTGGTGTGTACGTCGTCCCGAGGCGATCCGCCACCGCGTCGAAGCCGCCGTGCGTTCTTAGGATCGCGCGAATCGCGCCGTGGAACTTTCTGATCTTCAGCTCCCGTTGCGTCGGCATGCGCCCTAGTTCCTCAATGACGGGACGGATCCCGCGTTCCATCTCCGCGAAGTCGTTCCAACGGACGTTCGATTCCGCAATTCCGAGTCGCTGACGGAGCGATACGAATCCGCCGAGCTTCCGGTACGCGTGTCGAACCAAGGACGACAGTCCTTGCTCGCAAAGTTCCCCGTCGGTAGGCATCCTGCCAAGTTCCGCGATCAGGGGCCTCAGCGTCTCCTCGACGCGCTGGAAGTTTTCCCAATGGCCCTTCCGGAACGTGGCGCGTCCCGATTCCAGGGCCGCGTCGGTTTTTTTCAGACGCTCGCGCGCGACGGATATCCCGCCGTTTCTCAAGATGGCACGCGAGAGCGCGGAAAGCCTCCGGTCACGGAGCTCTGCGTGCGTCGGCATCCTTCCAAGCTCCGCGACGACCGGCGCGATGGCCAGGTCGACGTTCCGCGTGTCGTCCCAGTGCCCGCGGGGCATTCGTCTTTGCTTTTTTCTCATTGCTCCTCCAAAGAACGTTTGGGCACGCTAACAAAAAAGGACGGTTCGGTCAACCGCCCAGGAGCAACGCGAAGCGTTCCGTGTTTCCGTCGGTCTCGTATTCCGCGACCGCCGCGTCGAGGTCGCGGGCCGTCCACGATCGTTTCATGCGGGACCAGAGGGCTGCCGGGTCGGCACTGAGCGCTGGGACGATCCGTGCGAGCGCGTCCGCATGGGAGACGATCGTTTCGTCGGTGACCGGGCCGTAGCCGAGGCGCTCGCGGACGGCGGCCATTCCTCCGTGCCGCGGCATGACCGATACGAGAGACGACGCGCGGACGGCGTACAATTCCGTCTGCGTTGGAAAGTGTCCGATCTTCGCGATGACAGCCTCCAGTTCCCGTACGAACTGCGCAAAGTCGCTCAGCGTTCCGTTCGGACGTCTTTTGAGCTCAAATCCCATCTTTTTTTGTACCGCCACCATTCCGCCATGATACGTTCGGATTGCATCGGCGAGTCCGGATATCTTTCGGCGCTTCAGGTCATTCTCGGATGGCATGTGGCCGATCTCGTCGGCGATCCGCCGAATGGCACGTTCGACGTTGGCGAAGTCGAGCCAATGCCCCGGCATCGTGCGCTCGCTTTTCGCCAGTCCCATTCTGCGTTCCACGTTCCGAATCCCTCCGAAATTCTTGCTGATGCTCATCAGCAGCGATAGCATCCCACGCGCTTTGAGCTCGCTGTAGGTCGGCATTCTGCCGAATGCCGCGACCAGCGGACGCAGTTCATCGTCCATGTTCTGGAAGTCCATCCAGTATCCGGGCGGGCGGGGTTTGGATTCCGGCTCCAACGCGAGGCCGGACAGGATCAGTCGGTCCCGCGTTTCTATGAGCAGATTGGGATTGCGCAAGGCGGCCTTTGATACGGGGATCAGATTTCGCTCGCGCAGCTCCTTGTGGGTCGGCATCCTTCCCAGCTCTCTTGCGACTGGCTCGAGGACGCGGACGACCGTTTCGATGTTATCCCAGTGCGCATGCGGAAAGGCCTGTCGAACGGCGCCGAGTCCAAGCCGTTCCCGCACCGCGGCGAATCCTCCGTGCGTCTTGATGATGTTCGCGGTCACGGATGTCATGCCTCGCGACCTCAGCTCGTTCGGCGTCGGCATCCGTCCGATCTCGGATGCAATCGGCAGGATCGCGGCCTCGATGTTCGCAAACTCCTTCCAAAATCCTTTCGGCTTTTGATTCACGGATTCTCCAAAGAACGTTTGGGCACGCTAACAAAAAAAGGACGGTTCGGTCAACCGTCCAGGAGCGATGCGAAGCGTTCCATGTTTCCGTCGGCTTCGTATTCCGCTACCGCCGCGTCGAGGCCGCGCGTCGTCCAAGACCGTTTCATGCGCGTCCAGAGAGCCGTCGGGTCGGCTCCGATCGACGGGACAATTCGCGCGAGCGCGTCCGCGTGCGCGGCGATTGTCTCGTCCGTCACCGGCCCGAGTCCGAGCCGCACGGCGACGGCGGGGAATCCGCCGAAGCGGGAAACGATGGCGACGGACGCGGAGCTGCGGCCGCGGGCGATGAGCTCCTTTGCCTTCGGCATGCGGCCGAGCTCGGCGATGACGGGCGCAAGGGCCGTCGCGACATGCTCGAACGACTGCCAGTGGCCGCGGACCTTTCTTGGCGACTCCGGCAGACCGAGCCGTTTCTCCACCTCTCGGAACCCCCCGAACCGCTGGTCGATCGCGCTCACCAGGCCGCCTTGTCCTCGTGCGTGCAGCTCCTTCGCCGTGGGCATCCGCCCAAGTTCCTCCGCGATGGGGAGGATCGCGGCCCGGACGTTCTGGAACTCGTTCCAGTGTTTCCACGGCGCGCGCTCGAGCGGCGTCTGGATTCCCAGGCGAATACGAACCTGATCGAACCCGCCATGCTCGCGCCGGATCGCCTCGGACAGGCTCGACAGGCCGCGCGCGTTCATCTCCGGGTCGTTCGGCATGCGGCCGAGCTCAGCGATGATCGGAAGGAGCGTTCGTTCCACGTTTGCGAAGTCGCACCAGTGTCCGCGCCGCATTCGCCTCGACACCGGTTCCGCGAGTCCCAGCCGGAGACCGACCTCCTGCGTTCCTCCATGGTAGTCGTCGATGGCCTGGCTGAGCGAGGAGTCGTTTCGGTCGCGCAGTTCGCGTTGCGTCGGCATCCGTCCAAGCCGCTCGACGTGCGGGCGAAGCGCCGCCTCGACGTTCTCGAACCTCTTCCAGAATCCCTGCCGATGAACCACCTTGCTTTCGGCGATTTCCGGAGCGTGGCCGCTCGCTCGCCTTTGAACGCCTTCCATCCCGCCGTGGCAACGGGTAATTGCCTTCGACAATCCGGAAAGTCTGCGCGCGCGAAGCTCCGTGTGCGTCGGAAGCCTGCCGAGCTCGGTGACGACCGGGGCGAGGGCCGCCTCGACGTTCTCAAAGTCATCCCAATGGCCCATGGCCACGCGGTCGGGGAACGAGGTCATGTTTTCTCCAAAGGAACGGAATGGAACCCTATTCGCTTTTTGGCCGAATGTCAACACTCGGTGTTGACGATTGCATCGTCGGCATGGAAAAAAAGAGGAACGGAGTTCCGTTCCCCGGTCAGTCAGAGAGAAGGGTCGCGAACGCGTCGGTCGATCCGTCGCTCGCGTAACGCGCGACCGCCGCGTCGAGGTCCCGGGTCGCCCACGATCGCTTCATGCGGGGCCAGAGCGACGCGGGGTTCGCGTCAAGCGCTGGGACAATCTTCGTCAGCGCGTCGGCGTGGACGGCAATAAAATCGTCCGTAACCGGCCCGAGGCCGAGGCGGGCCGCGACGGCGTGGAATCCGCCGTGGAATTTTACGATCGCCCAGGAAACTTTTCGTAGGCCTTTGTCCACGAGCTCCCGGTTGGTTGGCATGCGGCCAAGCTCGAGAAGGACTGGCGACAGGGCACGGTTGACGTTCTCGAACGTTTGCCAGTATCCCCGCGATTTCTTGCTTTGGTTGGCGCTCAGCCCAAGCTTGGCTGCCACTCCCGCGAATCCGCCGTGATACTTCACGATCACGTTGCGAATCACGGAAAGCTTTCGCGCGTCCAGCTCTTTTCCCGTCGGCATCCGACCGAGATCCCGAACGACCGGCATGATGCTCTCGGAAACGTTCGCGATGTCCTTCCAATGGTCGGCGGATTTTTTTGGCGTCCTTTCGGCCAGACCCATCCGTTTTTCCACGCCGCCGATTCCGCCGTGGTACTTGTGGATGCCCTGGACGAACGATGCGAGTCCGCAATCGACGAGTTCGCCCATCGTGGGCATGCGACCGAGACGACGGGCAATGGGGAGGACGATCTGTTCCACGTTGGAGAAGTCCTTCCAGTACCCCCGCGTCCTTCGCTCCAGTGACGAGCCCGCTCCGAGCCGTTCCCCGACGGCATTGAATCCGCCGTGTTCGGCAACGATTGCCGTGGAAAGGGAGCTGAGTCTGCGCGCGATGAGCTCCCTGGCCGTCGGCATCCGTCCGAGATCGTCGATGATCGGCTTCAGCCGCGTCTCCACGTTTGAGAATTCCTTCCAGAATCCGTCGGGCATGTATGTTCCCGTTCTCGGCATCTGTCCTCCAAAAGAACAAGCGTGAAAAGTAGCCGTTTCTAACGATCCTGTCAACCGACAGTTGCGACGATCAAATGAAAAAGAGGAACGGAGATTCGTTCCTCACGAGTCGCGGAGCAATTTGTCGAACCGCTCGAGCGATCCGTCCGTGGCGAAGTCTGCGACCGCCGCGTCGAGGTCTCGCGTCGTCCATGATCGCTTCACGCGCGACCAGAGAACCGTCGGGTCTGTTCCGAGCGCGGGGACGATCTTCGCGAGCGCGTCGGCGTGGGCGGCGATGGCGTCGTCGGTGACGGGTCCGTATCCGAGCTCGGCGCTGACGGCAGCCCAGCCGCCGTGCCGACGGATTGCGACGGCCAGGCCCCCGAGTCCCGAGGCGCGGAGGTCCGACGGGGATGGCGTCCGGCCAAGCCTTGCCTCGAGCGAACGCAGCTCCGCCAGGACGTTCGACCGCGGGCTCCAGTATCCCTTCGGCCGCTCGTGGGAGGCGTATCCCATGCGGAGATGCACGGCCTCGGTTCCCCCGTGGATCCTGTGGATGGCCGTGCTCAGCCTTCCGAGATGCCGGGCGCGCATGTCCTTGTGGGTTGGGACGCGCCCCAGGTCGGCGGCCAGCCTTCGCAGTGCCGCCTCCACGTTTTCCCACGCGAGCCAGTGCTCGTGCGGGACGCGATTCGGGCTCTCGCCCATCTTTTTTCGGACGGCCTGCATTCCGCCGTGATGGGACACGATCGCCACCGCGAGCACGGAATGGCCAAGGCGCTGCAGGTCCTGGTACGTCGGGAAGCGACCGAGCTTCCCTGCGCATTCCTCCAGGAGCGTGAGGACGTTCTCCCAGATTTCGAGATGTCCGACGGGGTAGGTTCGTCTCATTTGTCTCCAAAAGAACAGGCGACGACCCTATCATCTTTCCGCGAACTGTCAACCGCGACTACCCAGCGATAACCACCCCCCCAACCCCTCCTTGCGGAAGGAGGGGGGACGCGTTTGCACGAAAAAAATCGAGCCGTCAGTGCGACGGCTCGAGGGACATGGCCCGCTTGGCGATGGCGCGGAAGGTCTCGCGCTTCATCTTCGGGGCGGCGGGCTGGTGGAATACCGCGTCCCAGATGCGGCTGAAGTCGGTCGCCTTCTGGGGACGGACGCGGTTCAGCTCGGCCTCGAGGAGGGCGATCCAGTCCGCGGCAGGGTCGTATTCCTTGCGGATGATGTCCACGAACGGAAGGCACCATCCCGTCGCGCTCACGAAGCACTCGGCGACCGCGGCCGAGACGGACTCGGGGGACTGGGACCCCCCGTCGTTCACGACCACGAACAGGTCGTGCTTGACCTGCGCGGGCGGGCCGGGCGGGTGCGTGCACTCGCGCTTGGGACCGACGTTCACCGTCTCGGTCTGTCGCTTGCGCTCGTCCTCGAAGGCGAGCGCCGCGGAGTCGCCCTCCGTTCCGGTCGGCTCGCCCGTCTTCCTGAGGCACACCGACCAGAAGGTGCGCCGGTGCTCGGGGCTGTCCACGGACTCGATGAGCCCGGTGAGCTCGGCCACGCGCTCGAGGCCGAACGCCCGGAGCGCGTCCGTCCACTCCGCCAGCATGTCGTCCGAGAACGACGAGGGCGGAAGGACGAGGTGGACGAGGCCGTCCACGGCCGTGACCCGCGCGAGGTTCGCGAGGATCCTTGCGCGCTCGCTCTTCGCCCAGGCGCCCTTGTTGGCGGACCAGTGGAGGGCGAGGGAGCACGCGGTGAGGCGGAACCTGGCGTTCCATTCGGCGGGCAGGTCGCTCAGGCGGCCGACCCGGGCGTTCCTTCCCGCGTGGTAGCTGTGCTCCCGCGCGAGATCGACCATGTGCGGGTTCAGGTCGATCCCGAATGTCGGCTCGCCGAGCCTGCGCTCGAGCGTGAGCGGCCCGCATGCCGCGTCGAGGATCTCTTCCCCGGACACGCGCCCGTCCCGGAGCCACGGCTTGTACACCCTGGCCAGGAACCGCGCCACGTCGCCCGAGAGCGACGCCTCCTCGTCGTCGAGGTAGTATCGCGCGAACGCCTTGCCGACGGGCTTGTCGCGGTGCGTGGCGGACAGGAACGCGAGCGCGCGATCCTCCCCCTTGCCGCGGACCCGCTGGTACACCTCGCCCATCCAGCG
>JAHFIS010000049.1:5785-6365 GCA_023246275.1 Candidatus Uhrbacteria bacterium | reverse complement strand
ATCCCGTTGCGCCACGTTGGCGACTACGCGGTGTTCATTTCGTTCACTCGCGCCGAGGATCCGCATGGATCGCTCACGAACGGCGGCGAGAACATCGCCGGGCTTCCGTACTTGTACGCGTACGACATGGACAAGAATGGCGGGATCCTCTCCTACGTCACCGACTCGACGATGCGCCAGCATACGTCGGCCGGGACGGGCTGGCAGGTTTCCTACGGGATCGAGGAGATTACGAGCGACACGGCCTCGATGCGCCTGTTCCTGAATCAGGCCTCCCGCAGCGGCGTCACGGCCGACGGTCGCGCCGCGTGGTTCTATGACCCGGGCCTGTTCATCGTAAACGACCTCGGCGAAGCGAGCGATCTGGTTTCCGCCTATCGCAGCGAGGTCGGAAACATTTCCGACACCTTTCACACCCGTTATGACGATTACCCGTCTTACGACTACGCGACCGGCACGCTCCTGAAGTGCCCGATCCGCGCGGCCGTGTACTCGGTGACGAGTGGCAACGACCTGAAGCTGTACCCGAACGAAGAAACGTTCTACGCCTGGGGCAACAGCTTCGACGACGTGCGCACGG
>JAHFIS010000049.1:0-5775 GCA_023246275.1 Candidatus Uhrbacteria bacterium | reverse complement strand
TGCTCGAATCTCGATGACTATGACGTCGTCGGAACCTGGACGTATACCCGCGCCAGCTTCCTGGTCCAGTTCTACAACCAGCCGGGCGTGTATACCCTCGATAACGGCGAATATCTCCGCCTGATTCCGGACGAGTACACCGCGCAGCGCATGTACGGTTCCAACTGGGTTTCGCTCATCCACGTCTATTCGCAGAATGACAAGTCGGACTTCACCTTCAGCGCCGCGCATAAGACGATGCGGTAAGATCAATCAAACCTTTCTGGCACATGCCGGGCGGTTTTGTGATAGAGTATTGGGGTCACTAATTCGTCGATGTATGGTGAGAGTAAACCCGTCCGTTCGGCAGTGGGTTCTGTCGTTTTTGGCCGTCGATGCCCTCTTTTGGCTCCTGGTCGCGTGGGGATGCGTCTCCGATCCGGTCAGCTGCCTTGAGACCTGGACGATCGGTTCCTATTTCTTTTATTTTCCCGCCATCTTCATTCCGATTCCAGACTTGGGAGCCATCGGCGGGGTTGCGACGAGCCAGTATCTGTTTCCGCTCGTCGGGATTGCCATGCACGTCCTGTTCGGCGCGTTCGTCGGATGGATGATGCGAAGGACGAAGATTGCCTGGGCTGTCTCGATCATCGTTTCGATCGTGGTTCTGTTCGTTGGGTCGTACGGGGCGGCTACATACAACTTCAAGGCCGAGCAGGCGCGCGAATCGAAGCCGCACGTCCCGACGCACGAGGAAACCGTCTGGTCATCGTGGGCGGAATATGGCGATCCGGCAGGCCGGTTCGACCTTCGTATCGCGCCGGGCATGGAGGCGACCACCTCGCAGGAACCGTACAACAAGCTTCCCGATGTCGCCATCGCGTACACGACGAACGAGGCGAGCTACCACCCGATCAATTACTCGCAAAATTCCTGGTTCGTGGTCAGCTCGATGCGTGGCGACGAGTCGCAGTGCTTCGTCATCGCGAACGTCGGACAGGACACGGCGTTCCTTGACGAGCAGACGATCGGCGCGACCACCTGGCAGATCGCGAAGCTGGATGACGCGGGAATGGGGAACCGATACGAGCATTCTATCTATCGAACCTATCTGAATGGCACCTGCTGGGAGATTGCCACGACCCTCCATTATGCCAGCGACTTCACGGACATCGACGAGAGCGCCATGAACGCCAGCCAGGCGACGGCGCGTACCGAGCTTTCCGACATGGTCTCGACCTTTCGATTCAACCTATGAAGCGAGCCTTTCTCATCCACGGCTGGAACGGCAACCCGTCGCACGGATTCTTTCCGTGGCTGAAGGCCGAGTTCGAATCCCGCGGCTACGTCGTCGAGGCGCCGCTCATGCCGAATCCGTCCGAGCCGGCGTTCGAAGCATGGGTCCCGTTTCTCGAATCGCTCGTCGGCACGCCGGACGCGGAAACGATCGTCGTCGGCCACAGCATGGGCGGGCTTGCGACCCTGCGGTTTCTCGAGCGGCTTCCCGAAGGGTCGACGATCGGCAAGGCGATTCTTGTCGCCCCGGTCGTGAACGCAATAGAGAACATGGATCTCATGGAGGAACTCGTCGCCCGCCCTTGGCTCGACCGTCCGTTCGACGACGCAATGATCCGCCGGTTTGGCGACAAGATCGTCGGAATCTTTTCCGACGACGACCCGTATATCCTCCTCACCAGCGAAGAGATCGTCCGCAACCGCTTTGGCGCGAAAACGATCGTCGAGCACGCGAAGGGACACTTTTCTGGCGACGACGGAACCACAGATCTACCCACCATTCTTCAATTCATCTGACCCTATGTCTCTTATCGTTGGCAACAAAGCCCCTGTATTCTCTCTCCCCGACCAGGACGGCAAAATCCACGCGCTCAAGGACTACGCCGGCAAGGTCGTGCTCCTTTATTTCTATCCAAAGGACGACACGCCGGGATGCACCGTCGAGGCATGTACGATCCGCGACAGCTGGAGCAAGTTCCGGAAGGCCGGGGTCGTCGTTCTCGGGATGAGCGTCGACACCGTCGCCAAACACAAGAAGTTCGCGGAGAAGTACGCGCTGCCGTTTACGCTGCTCGCGGACGTCGACAAGGAGGTCGTGAACGCGTATGGCGTCTGGGCCAAGAAGAAGTTCATGGGCCGCGAGTACATGGCTATCAAGCGCTGGTCGTTTTTAATCGGGCCGGACGGAAAGATCGCGAAGATTTACGAGGACGTGAAGCCCGCCGACCACGCCGACGAGGTGCTGGCGGACGTGAAAGCACTGGTATGACCCTCCGCGCCAAGCGCATTGTCATCGGGATCTACGAGATTTCGACGGGCATCGTCGAGGTCGTGCTTGGCGTTGCGCTTTTGCTGCTGTCCGCGAGCGGGCTGGAGCAAATCGCGGACCGCCTCATGGCGGAGGAGCTTGGGGAGGATTCGCGGGACATGATCATTCGCTTCGTTCAGGACCACCTGCCGTCGGTGCTGCATGGAAAAGGGGTCTTTACCGCGATCCTGATCGCGTTCGGCTCGGTGAAGGTGGCGGGAGGAATCGGGTTCCTGCGCGGAAAGTCATGGGGATACTACCTGTTGCTCGGATTGCTTGTCTTGCTGCTTCCGCCGAACGTCTACCGCCTCGTCACGCATCCCGGAATCGGATTCGTCTCGCTCCTCCTCATCCATCTCGCCGTGCTTCAGTTCCTTGTCCACTACCGAACGTCCTTCACTCACCATGCCGAACCTTATGATCACGATCGTCACGGGAAACCCGAACAAGCTGAAGGAACTGCAGACGATGTTTCCGGAACGTGAGATGACGTCGATGGCGGTTGAGATTCCGGAGATCCAGTCGCTAAGCCTGGAAGAGATCGTCCGAGCAAAGGTTCGCGCCGCATTCGATGCCGTGGGAGGACCGGTGATCATCGAGGACGTGAGCTTTGAGATCGCGGCGCTCAAGGGGATGCCGGGGCCGTTCGTGAAGTGGTGGGCGAAGACCGCGGGGTACGAGCCTGCGCTTGTCGTGTGCGAGTCGGTCGGCGACTGGAGCGCGAAGGCGACGTGCGGCGCGGCGTATTTCGACGGGGAGCGGCTGGAGTACGTGGAAGGAATCGTCACGGGCCGATTGTCGGCCAGGGCGGGCGAGGAGGGGTTTGGATTCGATTTTTATTTCGTTCCGGACGGATTTGACAGGACGTTCGCGCAGCTTGGGTTGGACGTGAAGAACAGGATCTCGCATCGCGCGCTTGCGATGCGACTGCTCAACGAACGACTATGACGCCACCGAAGAAGCGCCAGCCCCCCGACGTCCCGTTTCTTATCCTTTGGACGACTCTCATCGTCGCCGGCTTCGTCGCGACCGAGCATTACTTTGCGTTTCGCTGGTATCTCGTTCTCTTCGCCGCGATCAACGTGGCGACATTCGTCCTCTACGGCCTCGACAAGCTGCTCGCCGTGACCCAATCGCGGCGAATTCCTGAGCGCACGCTTCAGTTCGTCGCGTTCGTCGGCGGTTCTCCCGGCGCGCTTCTCGCCATGAAGGCGTTCCGGCACAAGACGAGCAAGGTTTCGTTCCAGTTCGTCCTCGCGATTCTCGTGCTCGTTCAGGTCTTGATCATCATCGCCATTCTATGGAAAGAGGGTTTGATCCAACGATAGTCGCCAACGAGCGGCCGAAGGAGACGACGGACTGGCGCGAGCGTGCGACCGCGCGGCTGGGAGAATTCGTCCGCGAACGTTTCGACGCGTGGAAATCGCCGCTCCCGGCGGAGGCGTGGCTGCGTCGAGGACTGATCCTTTCGGCGTTCCTTCTGCCAGGAGCGCGAATCGACGATCCCGAGGCCCCGTGGACGATTACGTCCCCGTCCGCCGAACGCGCTGCCGACGGGTTGATTCCGGAATCGGCTCGTCAGGCGCTTTTGGCATACGCGACCCAGGAAACGCATCTGGATCCCGGGATCCAGTCGATCGGATCGTTTGAGGACCTGCCCGACGGTTCGCATTCCTGGTCCCGGACGATCGCGGCGCAGGACCTTGAGACCGGGCATCCATTCGCGTTCAAAAACGGCGTCTACAGGCTTGTGATGCGTCGCGACGTTCCCTTGACGACGGTCGTCGGCGGCGAAGGATGGAAACGGTCCAAGATGTCAGACAACGGTCAGGACATTACGGTCGCGACGCGCACGCTCCAGGATGCGTATGGAAATGGGATTGAAGCCGTGCGCGTTTTTTCGCCCGACGGCCTGACAGCCCACGAGACGGTCACGGTCCTGCCCGACATCCCGCTTGATACCGACGGGACCCCGGACATGGTTCCTCTTCGAATCGAATTGGGACCGGTCGGCGGCGGTGATTTTTCCGGAGCGTTTCTGGTGAAGGAGGCCTCCCGGCAGGTCCGTACGGAGCATTTTTCCATGTACGGCTACGAGACGATTTCTCCCGAGGTCGTTGACCTGATCGCGGCGGAGGACGGCGCAATCAAGCGCGGGCTGGACAACGTGGCGAAGTTGTTCGGCAGGCCGTCCACGGATATTATCTCGCTCTTTCTCGACAAGAACATCGGCGAGAACGCGGGCGTCCTGACGTCCCAGCCGAACGTCGTTCACTTCGAGGTGGCGCTGCTCGCCAACGCGCATACGAGACCGGAGGGCTTTGTCGAGCTGATTGCACAGCACGAGGGGTTCCACGCGGCAGACGCGGAGCTTTCCTTCGCGAACAGCGCCCTGATGCAAGCGGCCTACCTTCTCATGCCGAAGGAGGACTACTCGCTGATGGACGAGTCGGCTGTCTATCCCTATGCGTTCGGGGGCCACAGCGCGGCGAATACCGCCGAGTTCTATGCGTCGTTCATGGATTCCTTCGTTCGTCCCGACTGGGAGAAATGGATCATCCTTCAACCCAAGGAACTCCGTGAGCCGTATCTGCTAGCCGCGCAGGGCCTCGAAGCCTCGCTTCGTGCTCAGACGACTATCCCCGAGGACGCTCCGATCCGAGCGTTGACGGAAGAGCGCATTCGGTTTCTCACCGTGCTACAATAGAACGGATATCATTCATTTCCTCGCACTATGCCCATCCTCCTCGCCGCCCTCGCCTCGATCGTCATCGGCTCGCTGTGGTACTCGCCGCTCCTGTTCGGAAAGATCTGGATGAAAGAGAAGGGGATCGATCCGAACTGCAAGATGGACGCGGCCATGAAAAAGAAGATGGTCTGCTCGTATTCCATCCAGATCGTCGCGTCGCTCCTGACCGCGTTCATCATGTCGAACATCGCGCTGTACGGCGGCGCGAACACCTACGGGATGGGCGCGGCGCTCGGGTTCTCCCTTTGGCTTGGATTTTCCCTTACGGCCACGATGGCCACGGTCGCATGGGAAGGGAAGCTCACGAAGACGACGCTGATCACCGCGTCCAACTATCTCGTCACGTACGTCGCGATGGGGATGATCATCGCAGGAATGAAGTAGCCGTCGAAACGGACATCGGCGCCGGTTGACGACCGGCGTCGTTTTGATTAGGGTGGCCGCTGCCAGGGAGGGCGTCATGTCATTTGAGGATTGGATGATTCGGGAGAATGTCATCAGCGTTCGCATCGAAGGCCGGCGCAACGTCATCGAGAACATCGTGGTGAGCCTGCGCATGCACGACGCCCCGCCAGAGACGGCCTTTGTCGCGGAGATGCTGATGCGGCGCGTTGGGAACGGGCTGTTCCACTGCAAGGAGCAGGGCGGCTGGACGGCGTTCATGCGGTATCATCCCGCGATCGGATTCCGGTTTTGGAAGAGCGTCGAGGACTTCAAGCGCGAG